>DATDGH010001049.1:0-6010 GCA_036522215.1 Candidatus Angelobacter sp.
ACTTGTACCCATACGCGTGCACGGTGGCAATCTGTTTTGGATCGGCGCCTACGTCTGTGAGTTTTTTCCTTAGTTGGACAATGGCCTGGTCGAGCGTGCGGGTGGTGCCGTAGTATTCGTAGCCCCAGACTTCGTTGAGCAGGCGGTCGCGCGAGAGCACCTCGTTGGGATGGGCGATAAAAAGCTGGAAGAGCCTGACTTCACGCGCGGACAGCGAGACTGATTTCTTACCGCGTATCAATTCAAACTTCTTGGGATCAAGCAGGCAATCGCCGAATGACTGCGGCAGTCCGTCTGAAAGATCGGACGAGCGGTTGCGGCGCAAGAGGGCGTGCACACGCGCGGTCAGTTCGCGCAGACCGAAGGGCTTGGTCACATAGTCGTCCGCGCCCAGCTCGAGCCCGATCACCTTATCCATCTCCTGGCCCTTGGCCGTCAGCATCAGGATCAGACCTTGATATTCCCTGGCCCGGAGCTGTTTGCAGATATCATAGCCGCTGAGTCCGGGCAGCATCACGTCGAGAACAATCAAGCTGGGACGATGCTGCTCCACCGCCGCTAACGTCGAGTCGCCGCGTTCGCAGGCTTCCACGGCAAAGCCCTCACTGGTGAGCAGCTCCACCAGGCCGAAGCGGATATTCACGTCATCTTCCACAACCAGGATCTTGGTTTTCATGCAGGTTGATTTCCGGGCTTCGCCGCCTCCGCCGCGTTGCTTTGCTTTTCCGATGCGCTCAGCGGAACCCTAAGAGTGAAGCAGCTTCCACCGCCCTGGCGAGGCGAGCAGTTCACGTCGCCTCCATGGGCCCGGGCCATGCGACGCGCCAGGGTGAGACCCAGGCCGGAGCCGGAGACTCCGCTGGCCAGGGAATCATGCAGGCGTTGAAATGGTTCGAAGATGGTCTCACGCTTTTTGGGCGGGATGCCCGGTCCACGATCCAGCACTTCAACACACCCTATTGGCTCGGCAGTATTCTCCTCTCGGCGCACTCTTACCAGAATGTCGCGGCCTCCATATTTTTCAGCATTGGAGAGCAGATTGAGGATGATTTGCGCCAACGCATCGCGGTCCGCGATCAGAGGCAGCTCTTCAACGCCGATTTCCACTGCCAGAGCCGCGCCCACGTTTTCCAGATGCGGCCGGCAGGTGTCCACGACTTCGCGGACAATCTCCACCAGATCGCAGGGCCGGCGTTCCCCTGAAGGAGCGCCGCGTTCCATGCGGGCAAAATCGAGCACATTATTGATCAGACGCGTGAGGCGCGCTGATTCGGCGGAGATGATGCGCAGGTATTTGCCCTGGCGCTCGTGCTCATCCACGCGGCCCTCGGCCAGCATGTCGGCAAACATGCGGATGGAGGTGAGCGGCGTCTTGAGTTCATGAGAAACGTTGCTGACGAAATCCGTTTTCTGCTGCGCCAAGCGCATCTGGCGGCGAACATCGGCCGCCATGAGCGAGCCCCCCAGGATAATGGCAGCCACCAGGACCGCGACAATCAATCCCAGAGTCAACTGCAGGGTGGAAGCCGAGCGGCTGATCTGCCGCGGATCAACCAGGTAGAGCGCCGCCTCCCAATGAGGCAGCGCTTCGCCGATCTCAGTGGCAGCAAAGGGATGTTTCCAGTCAGGGGAAAATCCTTCACGAGAGAGCGCTGCCGGCCGGCCGCGATCATCAAGGATGACCAGGGTGTAGGCAGAAGTTGACGCCGCGCCGGCGCCGGTCTTAAGCACTTCCGGCGATTGCAGCAACGGCTTGAGATTGTCCACCAGGTTCTGCTGCCTGATCTGCGCGCCGAATACCAATGGCCCGCCTTCGGGCCGGTACCACACCATCACCCGCAACTTGTCTTCCAGAAAGCGGGCCAGGGCTCCGCTGGTTTCTGTCCCGATCAATTTGCGGAAGTCAGACTCCTCCGGCAAAGTGTTGGAGAATGAATTCTGACCAAAGTTGCTCTGCGGCTCTACCAGCCTCTGAACCTGCTGCGCCTGATTCGCAGACAGGTCTGGCGAAATACCTTGCCCTGCCTGGCTTTTCTGTGGGGGCAGGTTTTGGGGCGCGACCTGCTGCTGGGCCGCTTGATTAGCGGTCTGGGTCTCCATTGAGTTATTGGAGAGCTCGCTCCGATTTGATGGTTGCGATGGGGAGCCTCGTTTCTGTACCTGTGCCGCCTGGCCCTCGGTCTCCTTGATTGCGACTGTGTTCGACGAGCGATTTTGATCGCTGCTTTGCGCGCGCTGAACCTGAGGAGACTGGGCCTGGTTGCGAGTTAGCCCGCGATTCAAGATGTCTGCAGTAGAGTTTTGGTTGGCATCAAAGCCTCTCGGCTGGGTGGCGTTCTGGGTAGCTATCTGGGCGGCGGGCGGGACTCCCTGTCGTGAAGTCTGAGGCGGCGTCGCAGCCTGGTTCACCTGGTTGCCGACGTCTTGTGAAATATCAAAACTCGCGACCTTTGCATTTTTGCTTTTGGGGGGAGCCTGGGCAAAGACCGGTACGTTTTCGCGGTTGCTCAGAAATCGGTCGTTTTCATTTCGGAACGTTCTAGCCTCCACGCCTTCACGCGGGTTGGGAGAGTAGATCGCTCCTCTCAGGTCCACGGCAAAGCCCACTTCGGCCAGGTTCCAGACGCGTTGCAGTTGCTGATTGAAGTGAGTTGCCAATCGCTGCGGTGAGGAGTTCTGCCGCAGCAACTGGTCCGTTGTCTGCATGAAGATCAGCCGTGAGCTATCTACCTGGTCCTGAATCTGCTTGGCCAGGGTGTCAGTGATGTCCTGGCAGATGATGGCTTGCTGGTGTTCCAGGATCACCTGCTGGTCGCGGGCGGAGCGCACCGCCATCCAGGCCAGCACCAGGCTGGGCAGAAGGATGGCGGCGAGAAAGATCCAGGCGGAACGGCGCATCGGAATCTAACCTTATCTTATGTCCTCAGCGCGGCTCCGTCCAAAGATTTGACCTACTGTTGGGTGGTGGATGTTTATCGACGCAGCTGGAGTTCTGGTTCACCTATGCGCCCACCCGGGCGCTTGGGGCTGATACGAGTCTCGTTGTTCAATTCAGGTCGAATGTCACCACCACGGAGGCCGAAATCGTTCTTTCTCCGGGTGCAGTTGAGGGCCCGGTTCTTGCGGGCGTCTTGGTGTGTACGAATGACACATTGCTCATCATGCCGCCCGAATAGTCGTAAGTGGGTTCGGCCACCTCTTCAATGGAATACGCCTTGCCGACATCCTGATCAAGGGCCTTGGCCAGAGCAGTTGCCTTTTCCCGGGCAGCCTTCACGGCAAGGTCTCGGGCCTGATCGCGGTATTTTCTCAAATCGCTTACCTCGTAGCGAATAGAGTCGATGCGGTTGCCTCCTGCCTTGATGAGGGATTCCACCAGCACGTCCAGCTTGGGCAGATCACGCACAGTGAAGGAGATGGTTTGCTCGGCGACGAAATAGGAGATTCTCATCCCCTTGCGGTAGTTGAACTGTGGACGGAGAGAGAGGAAGGTGGTTTGCATGTCCTTCTCCGCAACACCATTTTTTCGCAGGTCGTCCAGGATATCGCGAGCGGCTGCGTCAGCCGAGCGTTTTGCGAGCTGTGCGCTGGCATTCTGTTTTTCCACGCCCAGCTCGATAACCGCTTGATCAGGCACGGTCTTGACGTCCGCAGTGCCAATCACGCGAACCACTCTGGGCGACAGCTTTTCTTCGGCTGCGCCCAGAGTTGTAACAAAGAGCAACGAAGCGGCCACGACTACAGACTTCAGTGCTCCTCTCCTACGGCTCATTGGCTTTCTCCATTCTTGTCGATAGCACTGAAGACATCTGGCGGGGCGAGTCCCAGCCACGGATCCTGTCCGGGAGTCAAAAATATAGTGGCGTAGACCCAGTCATTAATTTCTGCCAGAGTCCAGGCGCTCCCGACACGATCGCTGAGGAATGCAAGAATTTTTGAGCGCAGCATGTAATTGTTGCGAACGGTATCCAGGGCGACGCTATGGGAAAGGTTGCGCATTTCGCGCAGCATTGGGGTTTCCATTAGCGCTTTGGATTCGGCGACGGGAGCCGCCGCTTGAGCGGTGGGAAATTTTCGCGCCATAACTTCGCGAACAGGTTCGTCGAACCAGGCTCTGTTTCCGGGAAGGTAGGAAGTCTGCTGCCACTTCTGATCGTCCATCAACTGCTCGAGAGCATTTTCAGTGAGGCCGTCTTTTGCGGGCAACAATACATGAATCGTCGCCAGATCGGCCGCCCACGCCCGCAAGAGACGCGCCTGCGTGGATAGCAAATGCGCGGAGTAGTCGTGGGATCCCTGGGCGCGCGCTTCCTTCACCGCATCCGCCGATTGATTCAGTTCGGAGACAAACACCTGCGCGCTGTACAGTCCGGGCAGGGCGTCTACGATATGGCCATCGGCATCCAGGATGTAATGAATGCTGTTGCCGGTGATGGTGCGCACCAGCTTGCGTCCGTCGCCGAAATCAATGGTTACCCTGGGCGCGGGACGCACGGATTCCCAGTGCAGAACGAAGCGGTCTTTCAACAATTGATTGATTTCCGCGCTGGGATAGAGCGTGGTGCGGAAGAAGCGGCTGTTGGCGCAACTCAGGTCCTCATCCAGCCGGCCCAGCAGACGCAAGGATAAAATGGGACGCCCCGATGCCCGGGCCGCGGCCTTGGCTTGTTCCAAATCTGTGTACCAGTACAAGCCGCTGGCATAGTTGTCATATTGACCGCCGACGCGATCCAGCGCGGCGCCGATGCGGGTCCAATTCGGAGTTTTCCCTCCAGCCTTGTGGGCGGAGATCTCTTTGGCAAAACGCGTTTCCAGGGCTTGCAAACCCCGGGGGCCCGCTGCGCGCAGATGGTTCTGCGCCTCTTGAGCAATATTCTGGTCGGGCGATACAGCCTTCCCCGCCCAAACGGCCAAATCATCGTTCTGCGTAAAGCCGAAGCCGGTAAACAGGGCAACGAGAGAACAACAAGCGATCAAAGAGAGTGTCTTCATAGCGCAATGATTCTGGCCTGGGCCCGGGATGCAGTTGTCAGGTGATGCTGCGGAATTTGTAAAAAAAATGTAGAGATGCAGTAATTGGTATTTAGTAGCTAGCAATTAGCAAATCTTGGTGGGGCAGAGCGCGCTCATACGCCAGTGACAGAATTTCACAGACTCATTCATTTTTTACGACGGGACTTTTCCGTCGGCGGTCGTTTTGCGGTCGAGCGGGGCTTCTGGCCCGACTTTGCGTTTTTATCCAACCTTAACTTCCAGGCTGTGTGCAGGGCGCCGGACAGGACATCTTCTGTAGCCACAGCAAGGCGGATGTGAGTGGCTCCGTTCCTTCCCCATCCACCAGGGATGGGAAGAAAAACTTCTGGCAGCTCTTCCACAAATACGGCCTGCTGCTCGGGGGTCAGCATCAGGTTGCCGTAACCTTGTTTTACAGAGGCCAAAGTAGCGAAGATTCTGCCGCCAACACGGAAGTCGACCGCACCCATGTGCGAGCCCTCTTCAGCGCCCGGAAGATTCAGAGCGAGCCGGCGGAAATCGTTTGCGTTCATCTCTGCTTTAAAGCATTTTCATAATAAGAAGTGGGGATTGCCTCAGTGTCCTGTACCTAACTCCTTCACAATGTTGCTCACGAACGCCTTGGCGTCGCCGAACAACATGAGCGTGTTGTTCAGGTAGTAGAGTGGATTGTCGATTCCCGCAAAGCCCGGATTCATACTGCGCTTGATCACCATCACGGTGTGCGATTTCTCTACATCCAGCACGGGCATGCCATAAATGGGGCTGGTTTTATCCGTCTTTGCCGCGGGATTCGTGACGTCATTCGCACCGATCACCAGCGCCACATCCACTTGCGGGAAGTCGCCATTGATCTCGTCCATCTCTTTCAGATGGTCGTAAGGAACATCTGCCTCGGCCAGGAGCACGTTCATGTGCCCAGGCATGCGGCCCGCGACCGGGTGAATCGCGTACTTGACATCGACGCCGCGCTTGCCGAGCATCTTGGCCAGGTCGC
>DATDGH010001050.1:0-3621 GCA_036522215.1 Candidatus Angelobacter sp.
GGTTGAAGACAGTACGCAACGCCGGATGTCGATCTACAACCATCTGGACAGCTGCTTCCAGAGCATCCAGGGAAAAGCTCTCGTCGGAAAGATGCATAGATTCCTGGATGTGATAGATACCCTGGCTTCCCTGATTTTGCGCATATTTTTCCAGGATGAATTTCTGCATTCCAGATACGGGATAGGCGTCAATAACATTCTCGGGCAGGCCTGGAATGCTTTCCAACGCCGGCAGATCGAGCGCTGGTGTGCCATCTGGGAATAGCCCCTGATGTTGCTTCGATTGTATTGCCTTGCGTAACCGCCGGATAGTCTGATTGCGCAGAATGTCAGTGGCGCCAATGGCGATTCCAAAGCGCCGCGCTTCATGTACCACCTGAATCACGCGCAAGGAATCTCCTCCCAGCGCAAAGTAATTGTCATCTACGCTGATGCGCTCCACTCCCAGAACTTTCTGCCAAACTGTGAGCAGATTCTGCTCAGTCTCATCCACCGGTTCTTCCAGTTTTGACCTCTCTGTGACCGGAATAGTGGAAGGCAATGCCTGACGATCAATCTTTCCATTCGGCGTCAGCTTCAATTGATCCACACAAACAATGGTTCTGGGAATCATGTACTCCGGTAGAATCTTTTCCAGAAATTGCCGCAGATGCTCGGATTTCACATGGGACTGACTTATCACAGCCCAGGCCACCAGGTATTTGCCTGATGCCGGTTCGTCGACAATAACCACCGCCGCATTGCGGACCTCCTCATGGCGGCACAACGCTGCTTCGATCTCAGCCAGTTCCACCCTGTAACCATGGATTTTGATCTGGCCATCCCGGCGGCGTAGAAATTGGATTGTGCCATCGTTGCGATAACGCACTATGTCTCCGGTCCGATACATGCGGGCCCCGGGAATGGAACTGAACGGATCTGGGAGAAAAACGTCTGCGGTCAGTCCGCCTGCTCCTGCATATCCGCGGGAAACGAATTCGCCGCCAATGTACAGTTCTCCATTCATCCAAATTGGAACCGGCCGGAGCTTTTTATCCACTACATAGAGAGATGAGCCGAGCAAAGGCTGTCCAATCGAAACACCGCTTTCCTGGAATTGTTCGGATTCAGGATCGGCCAGACCACAGCAGACGCCAACGGTGGTTTCAGTGGGGCCATAGTGGTTGAAAACCTTGCAACCCGGGGCCAGCTTATGAACCAACTCAACCAGAGGCCAGGTCAGTAGTTCACCACCAACGAAGACATACTGCCAGGGAAGCCGCGCGGATGGCGGTAAGGCACGGCAAAATGCTTCCAGATGCGCGGGAACGATCTTGACAAAATCGATTGGATGCTGGAGAAAATATTCAGCTAAGGCGTCAACATCTTTCGCACGCCAGGCGGGAATCACGTGCAGGCATCCACCGGAGGTCAATGCTCCAAGCGCCGATGTATGCCCGAGGTCCGCTGCCATGGTCGAAACTAATGCGAAGTTCTTTACGCCAGGCAAATTAACCTTGGAATGCTCGGCATGAACATAAGCTGCAATTTGCCGGTGCTCAACAGCGACTCCCTTAGGCTTGCCGGTAGATCCTGAGGTAAAGATCACATAGGCGAGCTGTGCAGGATGCACAAGAGGACGGGATTGAATCTCTTCCGGAATCTCTGTCGCTGTGCATTCATCCAGGTAGAGAACAGGAAGAGAACTTAAGTTCACCGATGATTTGAGCCCTCGCTGGGTCAGCACTGCGACTGCTGGAGCTTGTTGAATCATATATTCAATTCGCTCGGCAGGAACATCGGGTTCTATCGGCAACCATGCAGCGCCGGCTTTTAACACACCTAAGATTCCAACAATGAACTCTGCTGAGCGTTCCGCAACTATCGCAACAATAGAATCCGGAGTGACACCAGCTTTGATGATCCGGTTGCTCAGGGCCGCAGCCCGCCGGTTCAGTTCAGCATAGGTGATTTGCTCTTCATCACATACCACCGCAAGGTGGCCGGGAGTGCGAGCAGCGTGATCCTCAATCAACTGATGAATTGCCTGCCACTTGGACTCTCCTTCTGCAGGAACTGCCGGTTGACACCATTCGGGATGATTGGCAGCCATAGTGAAGTCCCCAATGCAGCGATCGGCATCGGCGGCAATCTCGTCCAGTAGGGCTGTGCAGCAACCTGCCACTAGTTTGATGTCGGATGCAGAAAACATCGAACTATCCCAGGAAAATTCGAGTTGCAGCGTTGTTGGCCCAGTGACTGCAGTCATCATCAACTCAAAAGGTTCCATACGCTCCACAAGAGATGTCAGCATCCAGGTGAAGGGCCCACCATCCAGAGGAACCTGCTCGAGGTGAGCGAACAGCACGGGAAAAAGGCAGCGTCTTTGCGAGGGAGGAGGAGCACCAAAAGGCTCCCAGGAGAACAACAACTGGTCGTCGTGCGCGATGGTGGCCGATGAATAGGTTTCCCGCACCAACTCGCTGAAGCTGGAATTGAGATCAACATGAATGCTGAGCGGGACACACCTGGCGAGCGGACCCATTGCAGGCAGTAATTCCGGCTGAATTCGTCCGTTTAGAGAAATGCCCATCAGGAATTTCTCAGAATCGGTCAATCGATACAAAATGATCTGCCATGCTGCCTGAACAACAGCTTGCACCGGTACTTCAAGACGCCGGGCGAGCGCAGCAAGACCTTTGATGGTTGGCGACGAAATCAAGTGTGTGGCCACTTCCGGCTTGAATACTGCCTGCTCCGCTCCACGAAGCGCAAAGGGAATGCGAGGAAACGATAAATTGAAGAATTCCTCTGCTCGCCAGTACTTCTGATCATCTTCGGCAAGTGCTGTCTCCAAGAGCTGGTTCTGCCATTCGGAAAGATCGGCGTACTCCAACATCTGCTTCCCGTAATCTTTTGGCTTGCCATACTCCGCCTGAATTTCGCGAACCAGATTCATGAGGGTCGCCGCATCCGCACACAGCGCAGACGCCGTAATCACCAGTTCGCACTCTTCTTCCGAAATAATGACCAGGCCAAAAGACAAAGGCGGGGCCTTCAGAGGCTCGCAAAGGTGGTTCCACTGCTGGAAAGCAAATTCCTGAACTTCTACGGAAGGCGGCCCATCAGTGCCGCAAAGATCAATCACTCTGTCCAGACCGGGAGCATTGTCCGTCACCACCTGCACAGGAACGGAGGTCCCCTCCAGAACGGCAAACCTTGTTCGCAGAATTTCATGGTGTCTGCGGACGCGGGCAATGACCTCACCTAGAGAGAGGACATTAATGGGTCCGCTGATCCGGACAGAGCATTGAGCTCCAAATTGGGAACGATGACGCGAGTCTTGCAAAGACCACGCCCGCGCCTGAGATGGAGAGAGTCGAAATCCCTCCGCGACCTCATAGATTACAGGGGAAGCCACGGTGTTCTCCTTATTGGTTACAGCGTTACTTATCGGAATAGGACTCGGTCATGGCTACTACAATTTGACGCGGGCCCTTGAATGCAGAGCGGCCGTGCGCCGCCAGCATGTTGTCAAGAAGAAGCAAGTCGTTTTGCTGCCACGGAAATTTGATGGTTTCACTTTCATAGGCCTGGCGCAAGATCTCAAGCACTTCGGGCTCTATGGTGCTACCATCGCCG
>DATDGH010001051.1:0-3845 GCA_036522215.1 Candidatus Angelobacter sp.
GGGAAGCAACAGCCCGATCACTTCCCACTGTTCATCTCTCAACAGCTTCTGCCGCTTCTTCATGACAGAAGCTCAACCCTTAACTGCCTCATACATAAGTACCTAGTGTGAGGCCGAACCTATTTTTGAAACACGCTCTAACTACTAATTACTGATTTCCCGATTCGCGTTTATTTGGTTTTATTCGCGGCTAAACGTTTTGCTTTTGCTGTTGGTTTTGCCTTTGGTTTTGGTTTTGCTCTTGCTAATGACTAACTGCTAATTACCAATTGCTGCTTTTCTGCTACACTCCGCTGCTAGTGACCACCACGCCCGCAGCGCCAGCCATTTCAAGCAACACTCCCATTCTTGATCGCATTCTCCCGGCTCCGCCACCGTTGGGAGGGTCCCCGCAAACGCAACGGGAGATCAAGATGATCCTGTGGATCGTTTATCCCTTCCTGATTGGCGGGTGTGCCGTGTTGTTCCAGCTCGATTCCCGGTTCGACACATCCTCCTCCAGCCCGGCTGATCAACTCAGCCGATTCCTGAATGCAGCCTTCGCAAAGATCTTTCCCACCGATCTCTCAGGATTCCAATTACTGCTTCCCTTCCTTTATGCCTGGCTCGCACTCTTCATGGCCATAGCAGTGCACGAACTCGGTCATATGCTTGCTGGCTGGTCAGCCCGTTTCCGCCTCACCTCCATGCAACTGGGACCGATACAAATCACTCGATCCTTTCAGATCAAATGGCGCCCGGGAGGCCGCTTGCCCGGTGCTATGGGCCTGGTCAGAATGGTTCCCACGGATGCCGGGAAACTTCGCATGCATGCCATCATCATGCTGCTGGGGGGACCTTCAGCCAACCTGCTCACCGCTTTTCTTCTTGTCTTTCTCTCCCCCTGGCACGGCCTGTTCGCGACCTGGTTTTTTCTGATGTCAGTGTTTACGGGCTTGTTCAACCTTCTGCCCCTTCGCAATAAGGCAGTGCTCTCTGACGGCAAGCGAATTCTCATGTTACTGCGCAACTCGCGCCACGGCGAGCGCTGGCTTGCCCTGCTCCGGCTGAATGCCGATATCGCCAGTGGCGTCGATCCTGAGAAGTTGAATCCGCAATTCCTAGCCATGGCCGTGGCTATCGAGGACGAATCGCCCGACACCGTGAACGCTCACGTCCTTGCTTTTGCATCGGCCTACGGGAAGCATGACGATCCTGAGGCTGCCAGGCTGTTGGAAGTCTGCCTTCGTCACTCAGGCCGCGTTTGGCCGGCATTGCGGGAAGCCGCCTTTCTGAATGCGGCCATTTTCCAGGCCGAACGACGGAAACGTGCAGACCTGGCGGAACAATGGTTGGCAGATCTCCCGGAAAAGTCGCTTTTCCCGCAGAACCGCTTAAACGCCCAGGGCGCCATCCTGCAATCTCGGGGCGACATTGCGGGAGCCTTGAAGAAGCTGGACGAATCGGAAGCAATGGTCCTCCATATGGCTCCATCTCCTAAAAAAGAAGCAGCTCTGCGCGCTCTGCAAAAATGGCGTGCCGAGCTGCTGGAACAAACCAGCTCCCAAGCCTAAGGTTTCTCCTGCCGCGAATTCGCGCGAATCAGCCGAATCAGAGCGCCGGAGGTGGATTGTGCGCCACCGCCCAGCTCTCCGAAGCGGAGGAATGCGTTTTGGCCTTCCTGTCCCCTATCACCTGTTCCCCTATGGCCTGTCACCTGTGGCCTATGGCCTATTTCGTCATTCCGACGCGTAGCGAAGGAATCTGCTGTTAGGTTTTCCTGTGACCTGTGACCTGTGGCCTATTCACTAATCCTAGGGCCTGTGGCCTATTGCCTCTGCTCTTCCTGTCAACTGTCCCCTGTCACCCGTCCCATGTCACCTCTCCCCTATCACCTGTTCCCTAATCCTGTTACCTGTTTGCCGTCCACTGCGTCCATTGCGTCCATTTTGTCCATGAATGCGGGTTGGAATAACCTCCTTGGTAGGGCAGGGTTTAATCCTGCTTGGATGGGAGCGAAACGAAGCTTGTCAACGCTGGGCCGGAGGCACGAAAAGCGACCCCAACGCCGGAGGCGTGGCATAAGGTAGCCCAGCGTGCCAACGCTGGGAAAACGTGGAAAACGAAAAAATGAAAATCCCTTTCCTTGCTGCCGCAGGCGTGCGCGTAGCCCGCCCGCCGGGAGAAGCGCAACAACTTAATGGTCGCCCGACGCATAGCCCTTGATCAAAATCATATCGCCAGGCGAACCGCCCTGAGCAGTAGCCCTGAAGCCGATTGGGCCCGCATATGCGATCTTCTGATCCAGATATCCATCCAGGACCTTCTGGTTTGGTTCATAGCCGGTTTTGTTGCACTTGTCGTCGTATGTGATGAATTGAACAGGTATTGATACATGAACTCTTGTTGAGTCATCGAGAAGCGTTACTTTGCCATTGCCCTGCTGCTCTAGCAACTGGAGCTTCCGCCTGCCGCCGGGACAATCCGCATACATCATCATTGAAATGGATGCTGCTCCATCTCCATCGACTGTCACGTAGCCCTTCCATCGGTCCCCTGCCCACTGCCACTCATAAGTTCCCTGCGCGGTGCTCACCTTCCCAGGCTGCTTCTGTAGTTTGTCGATTGTCTGCTGTGCTGTTTGCTGGTCAGAACTGTACTTCCAATAAGCTGGAATCAATGTCGTGCTCGCCGTAACAAAAATCGAAACCAGCGCCACGGTAGTCCTTGTCAAAGCCATAGTAATCCCTCCTTTCCCATGGCCGTCAGCCCTGGGAGGCCCACCAAGATATGGTGTCTGTCTTACGAGTCCTTATTGAGTAGTGACAATAACCGCGAAAACGTATCAGATTATTTTGCGGATCGGCGGAAACGCCGGAGGCGTGGCATAAGAGTAGCCCAGGGTGGCCGAACCCTGGGAAAACGAAAAATCAAAAATCCCACCTTCCTTGCTGCCGCCCACGATTACGCTGGTCAAGCAGCGCAATTGCGGTGTATCAGCGTCTAGCGAGTCGCTTGCGCGTCGCGGGCCTTTAGGCAGACGTGCGCGCAACGTCAGCGGAGCCACTCAATTGGTGGCATTGAAACTGCGCTCCCACTCCTTCCGCGTGCGAATAATTTCCAGAGTATTTCGTATGGAGATGAAAGCCAGGCCTCCAGCCACTACAACGGCAGCATAGTCTATGAAACTCCATTGACTGAAGCCTCGCCAACCCAAGGCCATGGCTGGGCTTGCAAAAGCTACGAAAGATGGCGGCCACTCCCAAAGCAGGGGCTTATTGCCCCGGCGATTGCTGACAAATTTTTCCCACTGCCAGATATTGGTTCGTTTCACTTCGTCGGCCACAACGGGGATTAGATGCGTCTGCATGTATAAGACCATCGTGTAGCGATCACTCGTTAAGAACTGAATCGCCAAAATCATCATCTGAACAGCTAATGCACTCCCCCAAGCCAGGAGCAGCTTGTACCCAATGTGCGCCCACAGATTTGCCACAAATGTTAAATATGCCACCATGAGCGCCCAAACAGCATTGGCGAATGCATCGATGTATGTTGCTCGCATGGTTAAAGCGGAATACTCCGTTGTGTGTACGAGAACTCGTGCCTCCTCTGATCCTGTTCCAACTGGAACGTTCGGAATTGGGCCCGGTGCATCCGTGGTCATCAACTCACCTCCACCAGCGGCGCTGGGTTATCGGTCTCAGCCCTCATATGGATAGTGAAGCAGCCTGCTGTTTCGTTTCAGGGAAATTTACAACTGAGGGCAAAATCCCACCTTTCTTGCTGTCACGGGAATGGAGGCAGGAAGGGCCAAAATCCTACATAAAATCTGCTCTTACACCCCTAAGTCCTCAAGAGCCATC
>DATDGH010001052.1:0-11372 GCA_036522215.1 Candidatus Angelobacter sp.
AAATCTGCCTCAGAATTGCCGGCTCGAATTGTGACGGCTTTCCAGGAATTCATTAGCCGCTGACCCACTAAGCTTCTTTCTTCTCCCAAAGAAAATGCGGGCCTTCTCGGCCCGCATTTTAGGAAACAACTTTTCGGTCAGGCAGCCCTGCCTGCCGCGATCTTGTGAATGGTTGACTGTTCCACATTGAAGGTCCGCACCTTGGGCGGGCCTGCGGTCAGGTTCTGGATCAGCTCAATTACTTTAGGAAAGTGTTCGCGATTGTAGGTTTGGGCATCCGTGTCGGAGTTCCAGAAGCTCAAGGCCAGAATCTGATCGGGATTCTCCTCTGAGATCAGGACAACTTCATCTACAAATCCCGGTTGGGTCTTGAGGATATTCAGCACTTTATCGCTGATAGTGCGGGAAAGCTCTCTGGCCTTTCCCGGCTTTGTGGTTACTTCGACAGCTCTTGTAAACATTGGAGGTACTCCTTTCATTGGAAGGTGGAAAGTTGTACCGTCACTCTGGGCGGCAGGAAACATCTGTAGGCCTACCACCGTACGCCTTTTCCAGAGCTGGTTCAATGGGCCAGCAGAGCGTGCAACTCACGTTCGACCTGTGTCCGGGTTGGCAGAAGTTTTTCGCAGGTACGATGGTTGCTTTTCTTCCGCTTGGAAGTCTGTATGAGGTACCTGCAGTATCATTTATTCAATTCTGGAGGAGTGTCGCCATGTTGAAGCGCGTTTTGCTGCTGTTCTTCTGCTCCATGCTGCTCCTGGCGCCGTCACTCGCCCAAAGCCAGGAGTATTTCCGTCAGGCTGACAAGGCCAGTTCCGCCAGCACAGCCGAACGGATTCATCGCGTGGAGAGCGGACTTGCGTCGATACCCACTAAGAATGGGCCGCTGCAACTCGATCTGCCACAGTTGATGGAAACCTTCAAAGTCCCAGGTCTAAGTATCGCTGTAATTGATAACTATAAGATCGCATGGGCAAAGGGCTATGGCGTGACCGAGATCGGTGGCCAGACGCCTGTCACCACCAGGACTCTTTTCCAGGCTGGTTCCATCAGCAAGCCGGTAGCGGCGACCGGAGCCCTCTATCTGGTCGAGCACGGAAAGCTTTTGCTGGATGAAGATGTGAATAAAAAACTGGTCACCTGGAAGGTTCCCGAGAATGAATTCACCAAAGACCAGAAAGTCACTCTTCGGCGGCTGATGAGCCACAGCGCCGGGCTCACCGTTCACGGTTTTCCCGGATATGCTGTCGGAGAGCCGATTCCTACTCTGGTTCAGGTCTTCAATGGCGAAAAACCCGCCAACACAGATGCCATCCGTGTCGATTTCGTCCCTGGAAGCAAGTTCCGCTATTCCGGCGGTGGGGTCACAATCGAGCAGCAACTTATGCTCGACGTAACCGGCACGCCATTTCCGCAGTTCATGCACAAGACCGTTCTCGAGAAAATTGGAATGACGGATAGCAGCTACGAGCAGCCGCTTCCGGCAGGCCGAGCGGCTCTCACCGCCGTGGGGACATATTCCAGTGGCAAATCGGTACCGGGAAAGTGGCACATCTATCCCGAAATGGCTGCGGCAGGGTTATGGACCACGCCTGTTGATTTGGGCAAATTTGCCATCGAAATCGCGCTTTCCAGGCAAGGCAAATCGAACCGCGTGCTCTCCCAGGCCATGACCCAGGAAATGCTCAAACCTCAGATTGAACGGGTTGGGCTAGGGTTCTTTCTGGGCGATGATAAGAATCCTGACCAGTTTGGACACAATGGCGCCGACGAAGGATTTCAGGCCGATCTGATTATGTTCAGCGAGTCCGGCAAAGGCCTCGCTCTCATGGGCAATTCCGACACCTTTTTCGCGGTTGCTCCCTACGTGGAGGAGAGTGTTGCCAAAGAGTACGGCTGGAAATCTCCTCCACGGGAGCACTCGGTAGGTGGTGTTCTGGTGCTCGTGGCCGCGATGAAAGGCACGCAAGGTGCAATTGAGGAATTTCAATACCTGAAGCAGGCCGGCCTTTCCGACTACAAGATAGATGAAAACTCCCTCAACCAGTTGGGATACTACCTGGTGCAACATAAAAATACCGATGATGCCATTCAGGTTTTCAAACTCAATGTGGAAGAATATCCCCGGCATTGGAATTGTTACGACAGCTTGGGAGAAGCATATATGATCGCGGGCCAGAAGCAGCTGGCCATCCAGAATTACCAGAAGTCGGTCGAGTTAAATCCGAAGAATGACAATGGAGCAGCCATGCTCAAAAAACTGAGGGAGCAGCCCTGAAGAAGAACACTCATGACGCAACGGTTCGTGGGTAAAGTCGCATTGATTGCCGGGGCAACCGGCGGTCTGGGTCGCGCAGTAACCCAGGCGTTCCTGGAGGAAGGTGCGCACGTAGTGGCAGCCGACCAGAGTTCCCAGGGACTTGAAGCGCTGCAAAAAGCGGCAGGAACATCCGCCCCGCGCTTGCAGCCTGAAGTGCTCAATGCTGCTGACGAAGCGGCCGTTCGCTCTTTGGTGGAAGCTGTAATTGCAAAACACAAACGCCTCGATGTGCTGGTAAATACCATTGGCGGTTATGCCGGTGGCGTCAAGCTTTGGGAATTGGAGCGCAAGACTTACGACTTTATGTTCACTCTGAATCTCCACCTTGGCTTCACCCTGGCTCGCGTCGCGGTTCCGGCCATGTTGCGGCAGGGAAGCGGCGCAATTGTGAATATCGGGGCCAAGGCCGCTTTTGATCATGCTGCCGGCGCTTCAGCTTATGCCGCATCCAAAGCAGCATCCGTCGCCCTGTTCGATTGTCTTGCCCAGGATGTGAAAGGAACGGGAATTCGTGTCAACTCAGTATTGCCCAGCATCATTGATACCGAAGCGAATCGGCGGGCCATGCCCACTGCTGATTTTTCCAGGTGGCCTAAACCCGAAGAAATTGCCCGAGTGATCCTGTTCCTGTGCAGCGATGATGCCAAACTGATTCACGGGGCAGCCATCCCGGTCTACGGCCAGAGCTGATCTCATTTCCACAGCACATATTGCCCACCATTCGTGGTGAAAATCACCAGGTTCATTACCACCAGTATCAGGTCGTAGTGCCAGCCCTGGCTGCCTTTGCCCCAAAAGCCCGTGTGCCAGACGAAGATCTTTTTCTGGATTGCCCCCAGCATCAGCAGGATCAGCCCCGCCGCAGCCAGTTGCGTCAGAACGCCGAAGATGACTCCCAAAGCGCCCGCCAATTCCGCCGCGCCCAGAAAAATCGTGAAGCCCATGCTCGTGCCAATGCTTTTGCTGCGGGTTTCTGGATCTTTCAGGTGATTCCATCCACTGGAAGCAAAGATGATTCCCACCATGATTCGTAGCAGAAGAAGGGCAATGTCGGAATAGTCGCGTAGCTGCGGAAACATGGCTTACCTTCGCGGAAATAACTCTAACACCAGGATATGCCCCGTAAGAATCCACCTGGGTTCCTATAGGCCGGCAAGCCGATGCTCCGATTCCCCAATATTCCGATCTGTTACGATTGCCTCTCCTCATGGCCGAGCAAGCCGCAGATGTAGCAATTGAGTTCGTGGATGTGACCTACCGCACGGCTGAAGGCCGGCCCCTGCGCTCAGATCTGAATCTGCGTGTGCAACGCGGAGAAACGCTTGTACTCCTGGGACGCAGCGGTTCCGGAAAGACCACCACGCTCAAGCTCATCAACGGCCTGCTCATCTGCCAGCAGGGCAAGATCACCGTTGACGGCAAAGCCATCAACGACTGGGACCTGATTCGTCTGCGCCGGCATATTGGTTACGCCATTCAGGATGTTGGCTTGTTTCCGCACATAACCGTGGAACGCAACATCGGCCTGGTGCCACGATTGGAAAAATGGCCGGCAGAAAAAATCCGTAGGCGCACCGAGGAACTGCTTGATCTGATTGGCCTGCCGCCGGCCCAGTTTCTCCATCGCTATCCAAATCAACTCTCCGGCGGCCAGCGGCAGCGCGTCGGCCTGGCCCGCGCCCTCGCTTCGGATCCGCCCATTCTGCTCATGGATGAGCCGTTTGGCGCTCTTGATCCACTCACCCGCGCCGATATTCAGCGTGAATTCAAATCATTGCAACAGCGGCTCAACAAGACAGTGGTGTTCGTGACCCATGATGTGCGTGAGGCTATGCTGCTGGGCACGCGCATTGCCGTGATGGATGCTGGACGGCTGCTCGGCGTCTACTCGTCCGGCGCATTCCTGCAATCCAAAGAACCCGTAGTATCCGACTACGTTACTGTGCTGCGCTCGGAGATGAACCTGTTTGAAAACCTGGAGAAGTCATGAGCTTGAAAGATTTTTTCATCGCCCACTGGGGTGAGATCATGCGCGCTGCGCTGCAGCACATCAGCATGGTGGGTATTGCTATGCTCCTGGCCATCGGTCTTGGCGTCCCAATGGGAATCCTGGTCACTCGCCGTCGCAGTCTGCGCGCACCCGTGCTCGGCATCAGCAACCTTATCCAGACCATCCCCAGCCTCGCGCTGTTTGGATTTCTCCTGCCCCTGCCCTGGCTGGCAGCGCGCTCTGATCGGTTGGCTATCACCGCTCTCGCTTTGTATTCGCTGCTCCCCATCATCCGCAACACCTATACCGGGATCATGGGAGTGGATCCCGCGATTCGTGAAGTTGGGCGCGGCATGGGAATGACGGATGGACAACTTCTCTTCCAGGTTGAGTTGCCGCTGGCGCTCGGCACCATCATGGCGGGAATCCGCGTAGCCACAGTCATTGCCATAGGCGTAGCCACAATCGCGGCGGCCGTTGGCGCAGGCGGATTGGGAGAGTTTGTCTTTCGCGGGGTCGCCATGGTGGATAACCAGTTCATTTTGGCGGGCGCGATTCCTGCCGCGTTGTTGGCCCTGGCTGCGGATTTTGGTTTTGGTTTGCTGGAAAAAAGACTCCAGAGCCGGCATTGATGCGGCGAATACTCGTTTTTGCTTGGATCGTCGTGCTGGCAGGCTGCAGCCCGGGACATCAAGGCATTGTCGTCGGCTCAAAAAACTTTACCGAACAGGCAGTGCTGGGAGAGATTCTGGCGCAACATATTGAAAAGCAAACCGGCCTGCCAGTCGAACGCCGCTTCTACCTCGCCGGCAGCTACATCTGCCATCAGGCGCTGCTTGCGGACCGCATCGATCTCTATCCTGAGTACACCGGCACGGCGCTTACCGCAATTCTCAAAGAAAAACCGTCAGGAATCTCAGCGGCTGTTTATCAGCGCGTCAAAGAAGAATACAAACGCCGCTTCAACGTCGAAGTGACTGAACCGTTGGGCTTCAACAACAGCTTTGCTCTGGTGATTCGTGGTGACGATGCGCGGCGGCTGAACCTGCGAACCATTTCCGACCTGGCCAGGTATGCCTCGCAATGGCGCATGGGAGTCGGCTACGAGTTCCTGGAACGCCCCGATGGCTTTGCCGGATTGTCCAAATCTTACAACCTGCACTTCGCCGAATCGCCACGCGTGATGGACCTGGGCTTGTTGTACCGCGCGCTGGGGCAGAAGCAGGTGGATGTAGTAGTCGGCTCCGCCACCGATGGCCTGATTCAGGCGCGTGGGTTAGTCGTGCTGGAAGACGACCAGCACTATTTCCCGCCCTACGATGCTGTGCCATTAGTGCGAGAGCAGACGCTGGCTCGCTATCCGGCTTTGCGCCAGGCGTTAGCGAAGCTAGGCGGCAGAATCACCGAAGATGACATGCGCCGCCTCAACTACGCCGTGGATGGAGAGCATCGGGATTTGAAAGAGTTGGTAGCGCAGTTTCTGCGGAAGAAAGGACTCTGAAGAAGCGCTTTTTTTAAGTTTACCTCGAGCGAAGCGAGAGGTCCCTATCGTCTCGAAATCGCATAGGGGCCGCATTATTTTCTAAAATGCTCTACCAGTCGGCACTCAGTAGACATTTGACCACCTCGAGACATTGCGACGTTTCTTCCGATGACCGGGTCCCTCGGGTTCCCGATCACGTGCGATCACGGCGATCACGCGCGATCACGGCGATGACCCCATTGCCTACCCATCCGAAATGCCGGCAGAACTTAGCTGCTTCATGACGAGATCTACTCACTTCTCAACGCCACTGTCGGATCAACCTTAGTCGCCCGAAACGATGGGACTGACGTCGCCACAACCGCCACCAGAGCCACTACGATCGAGACAGCAACCAAGGTTACTGGGTCTTTAGGGCTCACGCCATACAGCAAGCTGGCCATCAAGCGCGTCAGCGCCAGTGCTCCCGCAATACCCAGAAGGATTCCCACCGCGGTCAATCGCGACCCGCGGCCAAAAACCATCTTCATCACCTGCCACTTACTTGCTCCCATGGCCATGCGGATACCAATTTCGCGAGTGCGCTGGGCCACAGAGTAAGAGATCAGGCTGTAGATCCCCACGGCGCCCAGAAGCAAAGCCAGCCCGGCAAACGCAGCAAACAGCCACATGGTGGAACGCGGCGCTGCCACCGAATCGTACACGATCTGGTCCATAGTCTGGATTCTGCTGATGGGAACGGTGGAATTGATTTTAGCTACGGTCGCCGGCAACTCGCGGGCCAGGGTGGCCAGATCCAGGCTCTGGTCCGCACGCACGGCAAGCGTCAAATGCTCCGGCGGAACTAAAACTCCCTGAGCAGCGGGAAAGTAGATGTCACCTTTGACCGTCTGAACATAGTCGTTGCTTGCTACCTTATATTTGCGGACGTCATCCACCACCCCAACCACGGTTCGCCATTCCTTCACCCACGAAGGTTTCAAGCGCTTTCCGATCGGGTCTTGTCCTGGCCAGAAAATTTTTGCCATAGACTTGCTCACCAGCACCACTCCGGGCGTGCTCTGGGTATCAAACTCGGTGAAATTACGTCCGCGCAGCAGTGGAATCTCCATGGTGCTGAGGTAGCTTGGATTCACTTCGAACACCCAGGCCATGTAGGGAGAATTAGAACTGTAGTCCGGCCGGTCCTCCACCGCCGTCGCCATCGTGTTGAAGCCCTCCGCTCTATCCAGGGCGAGAGTGTCGGAAACGGCGGCGTTCTTCACCCCCGGCAATGCGCGCACATCGTTGAGCAATTGGTTGTAGAAGTTGATGCAAAAGTTGTTCTTTTGACAGAAAGCATCCGTGGGAGTGATGAATGCGGTAAGCAGGTGATCGGAATTAAATCCAGTATCGAGATGGGAAAGATGCCGCAGGCTCTTGATCAGCAGCCCCGCGCCGCTCACCAGCACCACTGCCAGCGCGATTTCGCCACCCACCAGGATCGCTGACATTCGATTCTGCTTTCGGGTGGTTCCGGCAGCTTGCGTGTTTGCTCGGAGGGTCTGGTCGAGTTCAGGTCTGGAGGCATGAAAGGCTGGCGCCAGACCAAATGCCAGCCCGGCTAATATCGAGATGGCCAGGGTAAAACCAAGGACGTAGCCATCAACATGGACTTCAGCGATTCGGGGCGTATCCGCGGGAAGAACCACCTTGAGAATTCCCAGACTCAGGTAGGCCAGCAATGAACCCAGAGTGCCGCCTACCACGGCCAGGAAAACACTTTCTGTAAATAGCTGGCTTACGATTCGGCGGCGGCTGGCGCCAAGCGCAGCCCGCAGGGCGATCTCCCTTTGCCGGACAGTGGCACGCGCAAGCAGAAGATTGGCGACATTGACGCAGGCAACCAGAAGAATCAATCCTACCGCCCCTAGAAGGACTATCAGGGTAGTTCGAACATCGGCGGTAGAGTACTGCTGCAGCGGAGAAACCTCCACCCAGGATCCATAATCTTTGCCCATCGTCCAGGGATACGTTTTTACGGCTTTCAGAACAGCGGCTTTCGTTTCTGCAAACGCCGTTTTTACATCCACTCCGGGATGCATTCTTCCCAGCATGAAGTAAAAGAAAGGCCCCCAGGTGCTTTTCTGGTCGGCCACATTCACTTCGATTGGTACCCACAGCTCACCGGCGCGGGAAGGAAAGTGAAAATCGGGCGGCATGACGCCAATCACTTGCCGGGGCAGATCGTTCACTGTGATTGAGCGTCCCACCACTTCCGGATCGCCTCCGAAGCGTTCCGTCCACAGCCGATAACTGAGTATGATCAGGTGATCTTGTCCTGGCTTTTCATCACCCGAAGCAAACAGCCGGCCCAGCTTAGGCTTCACTCCCAGCAGCGAAAAAAGATTGTAAGAGACTTCATTGCCCATCAATCTCACCGCGTCGCCGTTGCCGCTCAGGTTGTATCCCAGATCAGCGGTAAAGGCAGCGGTATCCATGCTGTGAATACGTTCTAGAAACGCCAGAATGCCGCCCTTGGGACTGCTGATGCCCCATAGCCCGACCAATTGATCTGGTTCAGCGTAGGGAAGCGGGCGAAGAAGAATCCCGTTGACCAGGCTGAAGATTGCGGTGTTCATGCCGATGCCCAGGGCCAGCGTCAAGACCACGACAAAAGTAAACGCCGGTGTGCGCCGCAAGGTTCGTATTCCGTAGCGGAGATCGTGAACAATGCTCTCGATCACGCCGACTTGGCGGGTCTCCCGGCATTGTTCCTTGATCTGTTCCAGCCCACCCAGCGATCGCAGCGCTGCATAACGGGCCTCTGCCGGGTCCATGTCCTTGGCGATGTATTCATCAATCTGTTGCTGCAGATGGAATTGCAGCTCATCACCCAGCTCGTGGTCAACCCTTTGTCGCTGCGACAAGGACCGGAATCGATGCCACAATTTGCGATGCCAACGCATAAAAAACTCCCGCGTCTCTAAGCGTTTTCCAGCACCAGGTCAATGGCCACAGAGAGCCTGTCCCAGTTGGCCTGCTGTTGCTCCAGATACTTTGCCCCGGCTCGCGTGAGCGAGTAGTACTTGGCGCGGCGATTATTTTCCGATTCGCCCCACTTGGCCCGGATCCACCCTTGCTGCTCCAGCCGGTGCAGCCCCGGATACAGTGCGCCCTGGTGCACCTGCAGCACATCCCGCGAAAGCTGGCGGATGCGTTGCGCAATGCCCCAGCCGTGCATCGGCTGCAGTGCGATGGTCTTCAGAATCAGCAGGTCCAGCGTGCCTTGCACCAGGTCTGTAGGTTTGCCCATCCGTCAACTCCTGTCATTGATTGACAAGAACTTAACATTCCTTCTTGTCAACGGTCAAGGGGAACAAGACATTAGACCGGCGAAAGCCAAAGAGGTTAGTGTAATAAGCAGACTGATAATGAACAGCTCCCGCAACCTGGTCGTTATCTACCTGGCAGCCTTCCAGCGCTCCTTCAGTATCGGGTTGCTGGGAGTGGTGCTGGGAGTGTTTCTTTACCGCCAGGGCCTCTCTGCTGCCACCATCGGACTGGTCATTGCTGCGGGACTGGCCGGCGCGGCCGTCGCAACCATCTTTATTGCCTTTCATGCTGACCGCCTGGGCCGTCGTAAAACCTTGGTCGTTTTGTCGCTTCTGACGGCCATCGGGTCCCTGCCGCTTATTTTTCATTGGGGAACGCCGGCTCTGGTTGCTCTTGCCTTTATCGGCATGCTCAATGGTATGGGCACAGACCGCAGCGCCTCCTATGCCTTGGAACAGGCCGTGCTTCCCAGCCTGGTTTCAGACCAGAAACGAACCTGGGTTTTTTCCTGGTACAACCTCGTTCTGGATGCCAGCGGCGCGGTCGGTGCCCTGGCTGCCGGCCTTCCTGCCCTGGAACAACGGCTATGGCACATTGACCTGGCTCATTCCTACCGCACGTTGTTCATCGGCTATGCTGCTGTCAACTTCCTCGCTGCTGTCTTGTATTTGTTTTTATCGCCTGAGGTAGAGGTCAATCAAACCCGTTCGCTGGGTGAGCAAAGCAGGCTGGTTTCGCCCCAATCCAGGACCATGGTGGCAAAAATGTCTGCGTTGTTTGCCATCGACAGCCTGGGCGGAGGATTCCTCCTGGACGCGTTGGTCTCCTACTGGTTTTTTCGACGGTTTGGGATAGCGGAAGGAAGTCTCGCCATCTTATTTTTTACCGTGCACCTTCTCAACGCAGTTTCCCATTTGGGCGCGGCGTTCCTTGCACAACGCATCGGCTTGGTGAAGACCATGGTCCTCACCCATCTGCCGTCAAGCATCTTTCTGATCGCGGTGCCTTTTGCTCCATCAGCCACATGGGCCGTGGTCTTGTTTCTCCTGCGCGAGTCGCTGGTGGAAATGGACGTTCCTACGCGGCAATCTTACGTCGCCGCCGTCGTCCGCCCGGTGGAGCGAACCTATGCCAGCGGCATTACCAACTTGACTCGAAACGTTGCCTGGGCCGTCTCCTCCGCAGTGGCCGGCCTGTTCATGCAAAACATCGCCCTGGCCGCTCCCCTCTGGCTCGGTGGCGGTCTAAAAATCATCTACGATGTCTTGCTCTGGCGCGCATTCCGCCACGTGGTGCCGCCGGAGGAGTCTCGCTAGTTCCTGGTTGGTTCAATGTAGTTCAATGTAGTTTATCCCGAAGCGTAGCGAGGGAACCCTACCCGCCCCCATTCAGTTTCAGGGCGTATGCCCAAACAATCCCAGGCTTGCAAGACAGAAACAGGCAGGGACAAACGAGACAACCCGAAAAAACCACCCGACGAAACGCAAGAAATCCCCACCCAACCATTCTCTGGTAGGTAAAAAAACTCCTAGGGACGAAACCGGGAGTAACAAGTCTAATCATTGGTTCCCTCGGTTATGTGCGGTATGATGACCCCCACTGGACTTGAATACCCGTTTTCGATTTTGACATAAGTGGCGCAAGAGATTAGGTCGAATTTATCTGCTGCTCCTGAGGTCATGCCGGTGCGCGAAGCTCCCAGCACGCCTGAGCCTGCGCCTGTCCCTTTACCAGCGCCGCCGCGTTCCCGCCATCACCGGAAATGGCTTCTTTGGATCGTCTTAGCTGCGGTCGCCGTGATCGCAACCTTGGTGATCGCCAGGAGTCTCACATCCACAAACAGCAGCTCATCCGCAACCCAGGCCATGCGCACCGCCGTTGTAGAACAGAAGGACTTCATTTCCGGGCTGCGACTTCATGGCATTGTGGAAGCCGTTGAATCCCACGCCGTCGCTGCTCCCCGGCTCTCAGGACAGGGTTTGGGCACACTCATTATTACCAAACTGGTTGCCAATGGCAGCACCGTCCATCGCGGCGACGTGCTGGTCGAGTTTGATCGCCAGGCCCAGCTCCGCAACGTTCTGGACAAGCAGGCGGAATACCGTGACCTGGTAGAGCAAATCAAAAAGAAACAGGCTGATCAATCTGCTGCCCGCGCGGCCGATGAAACTGGTTTGAAACAAGCGGAAGATGCGGAGAAGACAGCGGAGCTCGAAGTCAAGAAAAATGAAATCTTGTCCAAAATTGATGCTGAAAAAAATGAG
>DATDGH010001053.1:0-3833 GCA_036522215.1 Candidatus Angelobacter sp.
GGGAAGCAACAGCCCGATCACTTCCCACTGTTCATCTCTCAACAGCTTCTGCCGCTTCTTCATGACAGAAGCTCAACCCTTAACTGCCTCATACATAAGTACCTAGTGTGAGGCCGAACCTATTTTTGAAACACGCTCTAAATACTAAGTACTAAGTACTGGTTTCTACTGGCAAACCTTACACCCAAATTCAGAATCAAAACTGCTGCTGGAACGAAACTGCTGCTGCTCTCTCATTATTGCGGGTTGATCGCGCTACCGCATTAAAAGCATTTCGCACGAGCGGAGGTTTTTTTGATGAGTTCCCCGTCCATCGCTCCTGGGCGCCAACAACCATTCCTGACCCGGACGATTCCGATGGCCTGGATTCTGTTGCTGGCGCTGGCTGTCCATGGGCCGCTGTTGCTGATGCAACTGCCCAACGACTCGTACGACGCGGATGTGCATAAGTTTTTTGCCGCTCACTATGCGCAACACTGGTTCAATCCCTGGAATGAGAAGTGGTTTACCGGGTTTTCCCAGACCACCTATCCTCCGCTCGAGCATCAATGGATGGCCCTGTTTTCCCATTTGATGGGCCTGAACCTGGCCTACATGCTCACCCAGTTCATTGGCATCCTTCTATTGCCGATAGGAGTTTATCGCTTTGCGCGCATCTGGGTAGGGGAACGCGCGGCGGGCTACGCAGCCATCGGAAGCATTTTCATCGGATCGCTTTCGTTCCTGGTGTATCAGGCCGGGCAGCTTCCCTCAATCTGGGGGGCAGCGCTGCTGTTGAATGCGTTGCCCTATTTCTATGAGTGGTCGCGAGAAAGCCGCTGGCGTTCTCTGGTGAAGGGCCTCGCCCTGATTCTGGCGGCTGCGGCCGCACACCACGTTACGCTGATTTTCGGCGGTCTGCTGTTTTCGTTGCCCGTCTTCGCTACGGCAATGATCGACCGCAAGAGAGATGGAGTGGGAGCCAGCAGCGGCGGCGTGCTGACGCGAGGCGTTATTTTTGGAGTGCTCGCTATTGCCGGAATCCTGCTGGTGCTCTTCCCCTACTGGATCGAACTGTATCGCCATCCGATCAAGCAGATGCCCATACCCCATGCCAGCCGGGAGAACTATCTCAACAATATCGAGTTTGGCTTGAACTACTGGGTGATTCCGTGGGGCGCCATGATCCTGGCGTTGCCCTTCATTTTTGTCCGCGGGCTGGTGGACAACAGGTTGCGTCCGCTATTCATTGGGTTCTGGGTCACCATGATCTTTGGGCTGGGCGGCACCACTCCGCTGCCGCGGATGCTGCTGGGCCGCTCGTACGAAATTGTGACCTTTGAGCGTTTCAACTTGTGGGCCAACCTGATGGCGCTCCCGATCGTCGGCCTGCTTGCGGCCATGTTGATCGATCGCTACGGGCGTAGAGCAATCCTGGGTCTTGCCGTCCTGACAAGTCTGACCATGGGCATGGCTGTGGCATGGCCTGTGTATCATCCCATCCACGATCAGAACTTCAGCGTGAATGAAGTTATTTCTTTCCTCAATCGCGATGGTCATGACAAATATCGCTATCTCACTCTGGGATTTGGCAACAAACTTTCTGAAGTCGGGACCTATGCAGACGCCGGCAGTGTAGATGGTGAATACAATTCCGCGCGCCTTTTGCCGGAGATGACTCGTTACGGCGCGGCGCAGCTCACCAACTCAAAATACTACGGGACCAATGGCATGGAGGCGTTGCGCGCAGTGCTCAAGCACGCTGACCAGTACGGTCTGAAATACACCTTTGTACGTGATCGCTACTACGATCCGCTGCTGGCTTTTGCCGGCTGGCGCAAAGAAGAAGTCTACGATCGCGGCAACGTGGAGCTGTGGATCAAAGACGGCGTGCCACCGGCGCATCCGACGGCCTACGGTACTCCACCAACCGCGCTGGAAGGATTTTGGTGGGGCACGGTGCCGATCGGGAGCAGCATTCTGGCGCTTTTGCTGGTGCTGTTGCTGCCTGACCGCCGCAGAAAGTTTGAACATATTGAGTTTCCTGTGATCTCAACCCAGGAGCCAGTTCTGAGGGAGGCAAGATAATGAAATATACTTTGCCCCTCCTGTTCGCCATCCTGACCGTGGCGCTGATCGCGGCGGGGACCGTGCACGGAAGTTCAACTGCGCCAGCCTCTACTCCTGAAGGCGCAGTGCAGTCCATGTTCGCCAACGCCAGGAACCATAACTTTAAAGGCGCATATTCTTACGTCGCTCCTTCCAGCAATGTGGACTTCCGCGCTTTCCAGCGCGACCTGCAGGGACGCGACGGCAGCCTGCGTACCTATTCACAACTGGAAGGCGCCGATACTCGTGTCCTGCACCAGACAGACAATGAGGCCCTGGTACGGACCGAATTGAAATACTCAACCGCAGTGGGCGCGTTCTTCGATACGCGTGACCTGAAGGTAGTCAAAGATGACGGCGTCTGGAAAGTAGACTGGCCGGCAGAGAAAGACGTCAACGTGCCTCCGCAGGTGATTCCTGTGAACTACCTGCGCTGGGATGTGATCTGGCGCAATGCTGAAGATGACTGGGGAGCACAGAACGTTGAAGGCCCACACATCCGCGTACTCTCCATGAACTACGCCGAACGCGATGGCGGAGTCATCATCATGGGCGAAGTTGAAAATGAGGACACAGTGCCGGCATTTGTCTCGGTGGGCGCAGTGCTGGTGGGCAAGAACGGCCAGGATATGGCGTCAGAGAGCAGCTTCGATAAAGTCTCCCACGTACTGCTGCCGAAGGAAGTCTCACCATATCGCATTGATTTTCCCGGCATGAGGGTGGCTGACATCAAGAGCGTCCGCATGAAGCCGGATTCCATGCTGGTTCCGGCGTCGGCTGATCCGGTGATCGGCGTGCTGCACCAGCACATCGATAAAGACGCCAAAGGGCGCACGGTGCTCAAAGGTGAATTGATGAACGAGAGCGGCGAGATTGTGAACATCCCCCACGTGCTCGCCACTTTCTATGACAGCAACGGCAGGGTGATCTGGGTCTCTGACGGATATCTGGACCATGCGCTCCTGCCGCAAACTCCCCAACCATTCGCCGTGGACCTGCGGGATGAACTCGCGGCCAATGTGCACAGTTATCGCGTGACGGTAAACCACTACAGCCTGAATCGTCAGGAGTAACCATGCGCAAGCTGATTTTTTTTGTATTCATGGCCTTTGTCTGCTGGTTCGCTGCTGACAGCGCCCGCGGCGCCGAATTGCGTCCGCCGCAGGATGCTGTGGCCGGTCAGCCGATGACCATGGGGACTAGTGGATCCGGTAATGGAACTTTAACTCTCGTCGGTCCCGGACAGGTCATCAAGCACGACGTTAAGCTGGGCAGCGACGTCCAGATCAAGGGCGAAGAACTGCGGACCGCTGGTAAATGGATTGCAATTCTGCGTTCAGGAGCAGGGCCGCAATCGGCGGTGTTCTGCGTGAAGCCGGGTGAGCCTGCGAACCTGAGTTTCCTGGCAAAGCCCTCGCGCGTTCCTGTTGCTCAGCGCAATGGGATCAGCGGAACGGTTTTCATTTTTGACAAGTTCAACAACCTGGTCTCTCAGCCAACGCCGGTGAACTTCAATTTGTCAGTCAACGGCGCCGGTCCAACCCAGACGGTGACAAGCCAGCAGGGCGTGGCCTTCATCCAGGCTTCTTCCGGGCCCAAGCAGGGCGCAGCGCAGTTCGTTGCTACGGTGGGCAAGGTTTCCGTCCGGCGAGTGGTGCAGCAGGTGGCATCCGAAGCCTGCAGTGGAAGCCTGCGCATGCATGTCGCCCAGCGCAATAAGGACAACATTGTTGTGGAAACCGATC
>DATDGH010001054.1:0-10268 GCA_036522215.1 Candidatus Angelobacter sp.
TCTGGCAGGGCAGTTGCCGGAGTACATGGTACCAGCAACCTATGTGCAGCTGGAGCGCATGCCGCTGACGCCCAACGGGAAGCTGGATCGGAAGGCATTGCCGGAGCCGGAGAGAGAGGCGTATGCCCAGCTCAGCTACGAACCGCCGCAGGGAGAGATGGAGGAAATTCTGGCAACTCTTTGGCAGGAATTGCTGGGTGTAGAGCGTTTGGGACGGCATGATCACTTTTTCGAATTAGGCGGGCATTCGTTATTGGCGATGCGTCTGCAGGCGCGTATATGGAAAGTGTTCGGCGTGGAGCTGCCGGTGGGAACTCTGTTCGCATGTCCTACTCTTATGCAGTTGGCGCAGGCTTTGACCGAAGCCAGTATCACCCGTAAACAGGATTCAATTCCTTCGATCACGCCTGTGTCGCGCGAGGGAGCCTTGCCGTTATCATTTGCGCAGCAGCGGCTGTGGTTTCTGGCCCAGTTGGAGCCTGAGAGTGCCGCCTACAACATTCCTATTGCGTTGCGTCTGTGTGGAGATTTGGATGGCTCCGCATTGCGCCGAAGCCTGGATGCGCTCTTTGTCCGTCATGAAAGTCTGCGCAGCATCTTCGTGGTAGTGGATGGACAACCGCATGTCGAGCTTCTGCCCGCAGAGACGGGCCTCAGCCTACTGGAAGAGGATTTGCGGGGCGTGAAAGGTGCGTGGGAGCGGGTGAAGCAGTTGAGCAGGGAGGAAGCTTGGGGAGCTTTCGATCTGGCACGGGGGCCGCTGATACGAGCGTGTCTGATTCAGCTTGAGGAGCAGGAGTATGTTTTCCTGCTGACGCAGCACCACATTGTTTCCGACCAGTGGTCGATGGGGATTTTTGTGCGTGAGATCGGAGAGTTGTACCGGGCCTTCAGCCAGGGACGACCCGACCCCTTGGCGCCCCTGAGCATTCAATATCCCGACTATGCGGCGTGGCAGCGGCAATGGCTGAGCGGAGAGCGGACGCAGAAGCAGAGCGATTACTGGCGGGAGACTCTGGCCGATGCGCCGACATTGCTGGACCTGCCAACCGACCGCCTCCGGCCACCACAGCAGAGTTTCGCTGGCAGTGGCATGCCGATCCACATCGATCGCGAACTGACCCGGGGGCTCAAAGAATTGAGTAGCCGGTACGACGCCACTCTATTTATGACATTGTTGTCCGCGTGGGCGGCTGTGCTGTCTCGGTTATCTGGGCAGGAAGATCTGGTTATTGGTGTCCCGACTGCCAATCGTGGGCGGCCGGAGACGGAAGGGTTGATTGGTTTCTTCGTCAATACTCTGGCGTTACGGGTGGAGTTGAGGAACGAGCCCAGCGTGGCGGAACTGCTAGGGCGAGTGCGGGCGACAGCGCTGGCCGCTCAGGATAATCAGGATCTGCCTTTCGAACAGGTGGTGGAGATCGTACAGCCGCCGAGGCGTTTGAATCACACGCCGCTGTTCCAGGTCATGTTCCTCTGGCAGAACAATGAGAAGGCCTTTCCGAAATTGCCCCGTGTGGCTGTGGAACCAGCCGGAATATCTTATGGGGCGGTGAGGTTCGATTTGGAAATGGCCCTATATGAACAGGGCGATACGATCGTTGGTAGTCTGGACTACGCCACTGCTCTGTTCGATGAAGCGACAATTCGGCGGCACAGCGGATATCTGATCACCATGCTGAAGGCCATGGTCGCCGATAGCGAGCAGAGGCTGGCTGACATCGAGTTGCTGGCTTCTGAGGAGAGAATGCTGCTGCTGGAGAAGTGGAATGCGACGGAGGCGGAGTATCCCGAGGATACATGCATTCATGAGTTGTTTGAGGAACAGGTGCGCAGGACACCGGAGGCAACAGCCCTGGTGTATGAAGAACAGTCGCTGAGTTATGAGGAACTCAACCAGCAGGCGAATCAGTTGGCGCACTACCTGATCGGATTGGGAGTGAAGCCGGATAATCGGGTGGCGATCTGCGTGGAGCGGAGCCTGGGCATGGTGATCGGGCTGATGGGGATTTTGAAGGCTGGAGGAGCGTATGTGCCGCTGGATCCAGCGTATCCCTCGCAACGGTTACGGGAGATATTGGCCGATGCCGAGCCGAAGCTAGTGCTCAGCGATTCAGTGGGATGTGAAGTGCTGGGCGAGGCAGTGCTGGCGGAGAAGATGGTCGTTGATATGGATCAGACGCGGCCAGCGTGGGCGGGAATGCCTGCTACGAACCCGGATGCGAAGGTGCTGGGGTTGACCGCACAACATCCAGCCTATGTGATTTACACCTCGGGATCCACGGGGAAGCCCAAGGGGGTCATCATCACGCATGACTGTGTGGTGAACTTCCTGATCTCCATGTCGGTAGCGCCGGGGATCACAGAGCAGGATCGGCTGTTGGCTGTGACCAGCATCTCTTTTGATATAGCGGGGCTGGAACTCTATCTACCGTTGAGCCAGGGAGCACGGATTGTGATCGCCAGCCGGGGCGATAGTGCCGATCCCAAGGTACTGCAATCTCTTCTGGCGCGGCACAAGATCAGCGTGATGCAAGCTACGCCGGCAACGTGGCGCGCCCTGCTGGATAGCGGGTGGAATGGAAGTGCCGATCTGAAGATGCTATGTGGAGGCGAGGCCCTGGCGGCGGATTTGTCTCTTCGTCTTCGCGAGCAAGGCCAGTCGCTATGGAACATGTATGGGCCGACAGAGACGACGATCTGGTCCTCCTGCCTGCAGGTGCAAACTCCAGATAAGCAATTCTCTAGCGAGCCGATCGGGCGGCCGATTGGCAACACACGTATCTATGTGCTGGATGGACATGATCAGCCGGTGCCGCTGGGAGCGATAGGAGAGATTTATATCGGAGGAGCGGGAGTGGCGCGGGGGTATCTGGATCGAGTGGAACTGACGGCGGAGCGGTTCGTGCCGGAAGCATTTTCCGATGTTCTCGGGGAGCGGATGTACAAGACGGGGGATCTGGGGCGATACCTGCCGGACGGCAATATCGAATTTCTGGGCCGCAACGATTATCAGGTGAAGATACGGGGATACCGGATTGAGTTGGGAGAGATCGAGGCGCGGCTGGCGGAACACGAGTGGGTGCGGGAAGCGGTAGTGGTGGTACGGGAGGATGGGAACGGGGAAAAGCGCTTGGTGGCATATGTGGTTCCGGTCCAGGGAAATGAAGAGAACGACTCACCTCAGCAATCAGCGCAACTAGCAGGAATCCTGCGCTCCCATCTGGCCGGCTGCCTGCCGGAGTACATGGTGCCGGCAGCGTTCGTACAATTGAAGGAACTGCCCCTGACGGTCAATGGCAAGCTGGATCGCAGGGCGTTGCCAGCGCCCGAAGGCGACGCATATGCGCGGCCCAGCTATGAGGCGCCGCAGACGGAAATGGAGCAGATTCTTGCAGAGGTGTGGCAGGAATTGCTGGGGGTGGAGCGTGTCGGCCGGCATGACAACTTTTTCGAGCTCGGAGGGCATTCGCTCTTAGTCGTCCATCTCATTCAACGGCTGCGGCGATTGCAGTTGCAAGTCGGGGTGCGCACCTTATTTGCGACTCCGGTGTTGAGCGATCTGGCATCAGTACTCGGACAACATCGAGAAGTTCCTATTCCGCCGAACGTAATCACGCCCGAGACGAGGGTCATTACGCTGGATATGTTGCCGCTGATTGATCTGACCCAGGAAGATATTGATCGGATTGTGGAGCAGGCTCCGGGCGGTGTGGCCAACATCCAGGACATCTATGCGCTGACGCCGCTGCAGGAGGGAATCCTGTTCCATTATCTTGCCGAGACTGAAGGGGATGCCTATGTGTTAAGCACGCTTATGGCTTTTCCCGAACGGGCGCAGGTGGACCTTTTTCTTACGGCTCTGCAGCAGGCCGTTCTTCGTCACGATATCTTGCGTACCTGTATTCATTGGCAGGGACTAACAAAGCCAGCGCAAGTGGTGTTGAGACAGGCGGAGATATCAGTGACCGAGGTTGAACTGGATCCGGCGAACGGGCCGATTCCTGAACAACTGTCCTGGCGTTTTGATCGGCGCCATCGTATCGATCTGACCCAGGCTCCCTTGCTGCACTTCGCAGTGAGCCATGATCCGGAGACCCATTGCTGGGTGGTGCTCCAGCGGTCACATCATCTCATCGCGGACCACTCCACATTGGATGTGCTGCGCGCGGAAGTGAGTACGTTGGCCTCGGGACAAGCGCAAAGGCTAGGCAGGCCGGAGCCATTTCGCAATCTAGTGGCGCAAGCGCGTTTGGGAACGAGTCAAGAAGAACATGAGCGTTACTTTCGGCAGATGCTGGAGGAAGTGACGGAGCCGACGCTGCCCTTTGGTTTGGCTAATGTGCTTCGGAATGGGGAGGAGATTACCGAGACACGGCGGAGGCTGCCGCAGGAGTTGAATGACCGTTTGCGGGTGCATGCACGACGGCTGGGAGTGAGCTTGGCGAGCTTGTGCCATCTGGCTTGGGGGCAGGTGTTGGCGCGCACCAGTGGGTTGGAACGCGTGGTGTTTGGAACCGTGCTATCAGGCCGCATGCAGGGCGGGGACGGTGCTGATCAGGCCGTAGGCTTGTTCATCAACACATTACCAATGCGGCTGGATCTGGACGACATGGGGACGGAGAATGCGGTACGGCGGGCGCATGCGCGACTGGCCGAATTGCTGATGCACGAGCATGCTTCGCTGGCGTTGGCACAGCGCTGTAGCGGGGTGAAAGCACCAGCTCCACTATTCAGCGTCCTGCTTAACTATCGTCATAACCAGGCGCCTGCTGCGGCAATTGAGGCCGATGCAGAGAGAGTCAATCCGCTGTCTGGAATCAAATTTCTCGGAAATGAGGAGCGCACGAATTATCCGGTGACCTTCTCGGTGGAGGATGACGGGCAATCTCTGGGGTTCACAGCCCTTGTCGAACGATCTCTGTCGGGCGAGCGAGTATGCGGCTACATGCAACAGGCTTTGGAGTCTCTGGTGCAGGCGCTGGAGACAGCTCCATCTACTCCGGTCCGACAGCTTGAGATCTTGCCACCGGAAGAGCGCACATTGCTGTTGGAGAGCTGGAATGCGACAGAGGCATATCAGGAGGATGTGTGCATACAGCAGCTGTTTGAGCAACAGGTGGAGAAGACCCCGGCAGCGAGAGCGGTGGAATATGAAGGGGAGACACTGAGCTACAAGGAGTTGAATGAGCGGGCCAACAGGCTGGCGCACTATCTGATTGGTTTGGGAGTGAAGCCGGATGACCGAGTGGCGATCTGTGTGGAACGGAGCCTGGAGATGGTCATTGGGCTGCTGGGGGTCTTGAAGGCGGGCGGAGCGTATGTGCCGCTTGAACCGAACTATCCAATGGAGCGGCTCTGCTACATGCTGGAAGACAGCTCCCCTTCAGTGCTGCTGACACAAGCGAATCGGCGTGGCCTGTTCCCGGCGATTCAGGAGCGCCTTTTGGTATTGGATCTCGACGATGGCTCTGCATGGAGGGAGTGCCCGCGGACAAATCCCGATGCCAAACGGCTGGGGCTGGTTCCTCATCATTTGGCTTACCTGATCTACACCTCAGGCTCGACGGGAATGCCCAAGGGGGTGATGGTCGAACATGCCCAGGTGAGCCGTTTATTGGGGATCACCGAATCCAGCTATGGGTTTAACGACCAGGATGTATGGTGTCTGTTCCACTCCCTAGCCTTTGACTTCTCGGTGTGGGAGCTGTGGGGAGCGTTGGCCTATGGGGGACGATTGGTGATCGTTCCGCGCGATGTAGCCCGGTCCAGCAGTGACTTCTACCGTCTGGTATGTGCTCAGGGAGTGACGGTATTGAACCAGACGCCGAGTGCATTCAAGGGGTTTATTCAGGCGGAGGCAGAAGAGAAGTTACAGCACCGTTTGCGTTATGTGATTTTTGGCGGAGAAGCGCTGGAGCCCTCGATTCTGAAGCCGTGGTACAGCCGGCATACAGACCGAAATCCGCAACTTGTGAACATGTATGGGATCACGGAGACGACGGTGCATGTGACCTATCGGCCGTTGCAGGTGAGTGACAGCATTCAAAGGGGCAGTCCGATAGGCAAGCGGCTGGCCGACCTGCGGATGTATCTGCTGGACCAACAAGGTGGGCCGGTGCCGTTGGGAGCAGTGGGTGAGATCTATGTGGGAGGGGCGGGGGTGGCGCGGGGATATTGGAACCGTCCTGATCTGACGAAGGAACGCTTTCTGAAAGATCCGTTCTGCTCAGCGCCGGGTGCGCGGATGTACAAGACGGGGGACCTAGCCCGGTATCTGCCGGATGGCAACATCGAATTTCTGGGGCGCAACGACCAGCAGGTGAAGATACGAGGCTTCCGTATAGAGTTGGGCGAGATTGAGGCTGGTCTTCGGGAGCATCCGCTGGTGCGTGAAGCGGTGGTGGTAGCGCAGCAGGATGGAGGCGGGGAAAAGCGTCTGGTGGCGTATGTGATTCCAACCAAGACAGCAACGGAGCAAGAGGAAACAACCGCCGATCTGGCCACGACGTTACGCGCTCATCTCACTGCCCGGCTGCCGGAGTACATGGTGCCGGCGGCCTATGTGCGAATGGAAGAGCTGCCGCTGACACCCAATGGGAAGCTGGATCGGCGTGCGCTGCCAGAGCCGGAAGGAGAAGCATATGCCCAGCGTACCTACGAGCCTCCGCAGACCGAGTTGGAGCAGACTCTGGCAAATATTTGGCAGGAACTGCTGGGCGTGGAACGTGTTGGCCGGCACGATCACTTCTTCCAACTAGGTGGCCATTCGTTACTAGCCATACGGTTGATCGAGCAGCTCCGTCGGGCAAACCTTCAAATCGAGATTCGCATTTTGTTTACCAGGCCGGTACTGAGCGAACTAGCCGCTGCGCTCGTTCAGCATCGTGAAGTTCCATTCCCACCCTGCGCAATTCACCCCGATAGCACCTCCATTACACCGGAGATGCTGCCATTGATCAACCTGACCCAGCAGGATATCGATCGAATCATTGAACAGGTTCTTGGCGGTATCGCCAACATCCAGGATATTTATTCTTTAACGCCATTGCAGGATGGAATTTTGTTTCACCATATGCTGTCCAAGGAAGGAGATCCTTATATATTGTGCACGCACGGCATTTTCGCAGACAGGGAATTGCTGGATCGCTTCCTTTCTGCCATGCAGCAGGTCACCGACCGCCATGACATTTTGCGCACCTCCTTTCTATGGAAAGGTCTTTCTCAGCCTGCCCAAGTGGTGTGGCGGAAGGCACGGCTGTCCGTGACTGAAGTGGAACTGGACGAGCAAAAAGGGGGATATTCAGAGCAACTGGCTCAGCTCTTTGATCCGCACCGCCATCGCATTGATCTTGGGCAAGCTCCCCTGCTGCGGTTCATCATCGCGCGTGAACCCGGCGCCAGCCGATGGCTTGCATTGCGGATAGGGCACCATCTGATTGAAGATGCCCTTTCGGTGCAAATGCTCAGAGCTGAAGTGAGTGCCATCTTGGAAGGTCGGGCACATACCCTGGCCGTTCCGCAACCATTTCGTAATTTCCTGGCGCAGGCGCAATCGGGTGTCTCGCAAGAGGAGCAGGAACGCTTTTTCCGGCAAATGCTCGGGGACGTTACAGAACCTACCCTGCCTTTCGGTTTAAGCAACGTCCACAACGATGGCGTCCCGAGCACCGAGCTCCGTCGCATGCTGCCCCAGGCTTTGAATGAGCGTTTGCGGGTCCAGGCTCGGCGGCTGGGAGTGAGCATGGCAGGTTTGGGTCATTTGGCTTGGGGACAAGTGCTGGCCCGCTGCAGCGGGGTGGAGCAGGTAGTGTTCGGTACGGTACTGACTGGTCGCATGCAGGGGGGCGAGGGGGTCAGCAATGCCGTAGGCTTCTTCATAAATACGCTGCCATTGCGTCTGGATTTGGATGATACCGGGACTGAAACTACGGTTCGACGCGTGCATGCCAGCTTGGCAGAATTAGTCACGTACGAAAACACCTCCCTAGGGCTAGCTCTCCGTTGCAGCGGTGTGGCTGCGCCAACTCCCTTGTTCAGCTCGACGCTCAACTATCGCAATTATTTAACGCGCCCGGCATCGGAAAGTCGCGCGGATACCGTGCTTGCCGGCATAAAGTTTCGGAAAGGACACCAGCACGGTAACTATCCAGTGGCAATATCCTTCGATGATCTTGGGCACTCCTTGATCACGTACCTTGAAGTCGTGCGATCGCTTTCGGGGGAGCGAGTATACGGTTATTTTCAACAGTGTCTTGAGAGTTTGGCCGGCGCGCTTGAGAATGACCCGCACATGCCTGTGCGACATCTTGAGGTCTTGCCGCCGGAAGAGCGACACCTGCTGCTGGAGACGTGGAACACCACAGAGATGCGGCATCCTGCTCACCTGTGTATCCACGAGTTGTTCGAAGCGCAGGTAAAGAAGACACCGGAAGCGACAGCGGTGGTGTATGAAGACCAGTCGCTCAGCTATGCCGAACTCAATGCGCACGCCAATCGCTTAGCGCACTACCTGCTGAGTCTCGGAGTCAAGCTGGACCAGCGAGTAGCCATCTGCATGGAGCGCAGCTTGGGGATGGTAGTCGGGATGTTGGCGATCCTGAAAGCGGGAGGAGCGTATGTGCCGCTGGATCCGGCCTATCCTTCGGGGCGGCTGCAGCAGATATTGAGCGACGCCGCGTCACAGATAGTGCTCAGTGATGGGGCAGGGCGCCGAGCCCTGGGCGAGAGAGCGCTGCAGGATGTGACTGTGTTGGAGCTGGACGAACTAGGGAAAACGGGGGTGCAGCCACCACAGTGGGTGGGACAGTCGGAGGGCGACCCTGATGCTCATGCATTGGGTCTCCGTTCTCATGATCTGGCCTATGTGATTTACACCTCCGGTTCTACGGGTACGCCCAAAGGTGTGATGGTGGAGCACCGGGGGGTAGTGAATTTCCTGTGCTCCATGGCGGTGGCTCCGGGGATCACAGTGCAGGACCGGTTGCTGGCGGTGACTAGTATCTCCTTCGACATTGCCGGGCTGGAGTTATACCTACCCCTGAGCCATGGATCCCAGATTGTTGTGGCCAGCCGCAAGGACAGCGTCGATCCGCAAGAGCTGCAGCAGTTGATGAAGGAGCATGGGATCACCATGATGCAGGCCACGCCGGCGACCTGGCGTGCCTTGCTGGACGCGCGCTGGAAGCCACCGACCGGGCTGAAGATTCTGTGCGGGGGAGAGGCGTTGCCGGCGGATTTGGCGGTGCGTCTGGCGGAGCAGGGAGAATCTCTGTGGAACCTGTATGGACCCACGGAGACTACCATCTGGTCGGCATGTGTGGAGATAGAACGAGGTGCGGGAGATGCGACAGTGCATGCCTCGATCGGGCGGCCGATTGGGAACACGCAGATATATCTGCTGGATGAGCAAGGGCAACCGGTACCGCAGGGGGCGGTAGGAGAGATTTACATAGGAGGAGCGGGAGTAGCGCGTGGGTACTTGAATCGGCCGGAGTTGACGGCGGAGCGGTTCGTACTGAATCCGTTCAGTGTTGCAGCCGATGCGCGCATGTACCGGACGGGCGATCTCGCCCGTCATCTGGCGGACGGCAACATCGAGTTTCTGGGGCGCAACGACCAACAGGTGAAGATCAGAGGATACAGGATTGAGCTGGGCGAGATCGAAGCGCGGCTGGCGGAGTATCCGGGAGTACGAGAGGCGGTGGTGATTGCCCGCGAAGATGTCCCCGGTGACAAACGTCTGGTGGGATACTTGGTTCCTCAGCCGCTCGATGAGTTCACTCACGCAAACAGCAGCGCCATAGGAACCACCTTTAGCTTGTTTTATTTTGGCGCTGATTCCGGTGCAGCAGAAAATAAATATGAACTCTACCTGAAATCGGCAAAGTTCGCTGACGAGAATTATTTCGAAGCAGCCTGGACACCGGAACGGCACTTCCATAATGTCGGGCAACTGTATCCGAACCCTGCAACTCTAAGTGCCGCGCTTTCAACCATAACTACTAACCTTAAATTAAGGGCAGGCAGTGTCGTGCTGCCATTGCACGACCCGATTCGCGTAGCTGAAGAATGGGCGATAGTTGATAATTTATCCAATGGACGAGTCGGCATAGCGGCTGCATCGGGTTGGCATCCGCGCGACTTTTCTCTTATTCCCCAGAATTACTCCCGCCGCCGGCAGGCGATGCAGGAAAGTATTCAGGCCCTGCAGACATTATGGCGAGGAGAGACTATCACACGCCTTGACGGCAACGGCAAAGAAACCC
>DATDGH010001055.1:0-5453 GCA_036522215.1 Candidatus Angelobacter sp.
GGGTGTCGAGCCAAGCAGTGCAATCCCTACTGTTAGCGCAACCCGGATGCAGAAGCATCGGATCCCTTTTGCTTTCCTGGAATGACCGGTTAAATCTTGGTTTTTCATGTGCTTCTCCTTTTGATTAAGACGCTCTTGCGCCTGAGTGTCATTGCTGGACTGCCAATGGATTCACCCCTCTCGGACCGACGACCCACACTGCGAGCGCGTAGTGAGACCATGAGTAGTCATAGGAAGGCGTGTTTACAGTCGGTGCCATGTGGCAGTGCTGTTCCTGCGTATACACTTGCACGGCATTATCTTTGTCCTTCCAGTACGCTTCCCAAAAACCATCAGCGTAGAAGTCGTCGCAATCCTCTTGGCTCATGTCGAAGTGCCAGAACTGGAATTTGTCCACCCAGAAGCCGGGAGAGAGTTGGTTGAAAGAGTACAAGTCGGATCCGAGTCCAAATCTGCCGGCATCGTAGCGAAATACGTCTGTGACGACACTTACGAACGGTGTGACGGGAGCACCTATGAGGTGAATCCTGACGACTTCCGCCACGTCAGCTTTGTTGACGCATCTTTGTGCCCTGCAATCTGTCAGCCGGGGTGTGAAGACCTCTGCTGATAGCGGAGACAAGGAAGGGCCTTGACCTTCAGGCCGAGGTCCTTCCAGGATACCAATTGGCTATTCTGCCGTTGCGGGCAACCGGAAATTTGACTTGGTTTTGCCGGCGACATTGTCCAAGATCCTGAGATCAACTGATAAGCTGGGGAGCAATGATCAATAGCGGCATCTTGTTTGGAGATGAATTTCCAGACCACTTTCCGCACTTCGAACGAAAACGGCACAAGCCTCTGTTTCCAGCCTTTGCCGTGAACGGTGAGTAGCATCTGATCGAGGCTGACGCTGGAACGTTTGAGCGATAGCGCCTCCTCAACTCGCAACCATGTATCAATCAGGGTGAGGTAAATTCTTTCCTGAATGAACTGTTCAAAGGTAGGCATGGGGTCAAACCTCATGTTTGGAGTAGAGATAAAACCCCGTAAGTTATTGATTGGTCGGGGAGAGAGGATTTGAACCTCCGACCCCCTGGTCCCGAATCAGGTCGAAGGATTACAAGCGTGCATTCCGAGGAGTTCCAGAATTGGGATCCTCATTCCCAGCGAATGTCAACCGATGCTAAGCAAATTGCAGACAGCCAGGCACGCAAAAGAATTCGCCTCCCCTGTGCTATTGTTTAACTGGGAAATTTTGCAATTGCCACTGAGTAACGGAGCGGTCGCGGGACAACCTGGCGGAAACTTCGTTTCTGCAAGTCAATGCGAGAGCGGGTGATGATGAAAAGAAGAGATTTTGTCAGACTTGGCTTGGTTGCCGGAGCAGCAGGTGTAATTCGACCGAAGGAGGCTTCGGCCCAGCAAGGCCAAAACCTGCTGCAATACCTGTGTTCTCCGGACGGACTGCCGCCCGATGCTCCCAGTCCTCCCTGCCAGCCTTTCCTGGCGCCGCTTTTCGTGCCACCCATCAAACAGCCTGTAGCTCCGCCACTGGATCCTCCGCCCGATCCGTCCGCGCACCAGCTTTATCATGAATTTCCACCAAAGAAGTTCTATGGTATCGAGGAGCAAGAGTTTCGTTGGAGGTATCACCCGGATCAGCCGTACGGCAATGGAAGCTGGTCCTGGGGATTCGACGGAATAACGCCAGGGCCAACCTATCATGCGCGATACGGCGAACCCATTTTGGTACGGATGGTCAACAAGCTGCCCCTGGTGGGAACGGGCCACGTCGGTTTTGCCTGCCCCAACACCACCACTCATCTGCACAACGCGCATACGGCATCGGAGAGTGACGGGTTTCCCATGGATTTTATCGCCACAGGAGAGTTTTGGGACCATCACTATGCCAACTTTCCCAGCCGCCATGATCCTCGAGAAAAGCTAACCACCTTGTGGTATCACGACCACATGATGGATTTTACTGCGGCCAATACCTATGCCGGGTTAACAGGCTTCTTTCTGCTTTTCGACGAACAGGACTCGGGCGACGAAAACGATCCCAACCCCTGCGCCTTTCGCCTGCCCAGCGGCAAGTATGACGTTCCGCTCATCCTGCACGATGTGCGCTTCGATCAAGATGGCCAGGTGGTTTTCAACAAGTTCAATACAGCCGGATTGCTGGGCGACAAGTATACGGTGAACCGCAGAATCCAGCCGTGTTTTCAGGTGGAGCGCCGCAAATACCGTTTCCGCATCCTGAATGGCGGGCCTTCACGCTTCTACCAGGTATTTCTGAGTTCAGGAGAGAGCCGCGACAAGCTCCATCCGTTGGTTATTGTTACCGGCGACGGCAATTTCCAGCCCCGGCCGGTGTGCGCGGAGAGCATCTATCTGAGCGTTGCCCAACGCGTTGATGTGATCATAGATTTCTCTAAGTTCAACCCCGGCGATCAGTTGTTCCTGCAAAACCGTCTTGAACAAACCAGCGGCCAGGGCCCTACCGGCCGCGTCGTCGAACCGGGCTGGGACATGGTGCGCTTTGACGTCATCGAGAGCACCGGAAAGGACAACAGCCGCATTCCCGACTCGCTTCGCGACCTTCCACCGGTGGGCACTCCCGTAAGAGAACGGCTATGGACTTTCGACTACCGGGGCGGATGCTGGACCATCAATGGAAAACCCGCTTCCCCGGACATGACACGCATTGATGCCGAGATTGTGGAAGGGACTGGCGAGAGATGGATCATGCGCAATGAAGGAAAGAACTGGTCCCATCCCATTCACTCCCACTTCACGGAGTTCCTGCTGCTGAGCGTAAACGGCAGGCCCGTCAGCCCGAGTGAAATCCAGACCACGGAACCTCTGAATAGCCGGCGCTATGATTTTCGCACGCTCGAAGCTCCACTACTCAAGGAAAAAAAATGTCCGCCGGGAGAATTTGTGAGCCCGGAGGAGATTGTCCCGGTCTTCATGGGTGGAGAGCGGCGAGACGTTGCCACGCTGCTCCCCGACAACGAGATCGCGGTATTCATGAACTGGAGCAATTTTCATGGCAGATATGTGATGCATTGCCACAATGTGGTCCACGAGGATCACGCCATGATGATCCGCTGGGACATTTTGCCGGCCACCAAAAAGCCGGCGAGGCAAGTGCCCTGCGAGGGAATTGGACCGACGCTGCCCTGCGAAGAGATGGGGCACGAGAAGAAGTCCCGCTGACCAGCCAGGAGCTGCCGTTGGGAGCGCATCGGCCCCCAACTCCAGCATCCGGGCTGCAAGCCCGAAAAAGGAACTGGAATGTTCAACTACTTAAGAAGCTTGTTGACCAGCGCCGCCCTCGACCCACAGGAAAGTTCTGTCATGGCGCCGGCATCCTCTGCGGACTGCGCGCGCCCTGTTCGCGGACCCAGCGCCAGGCTCGTCCCCAACGTCGTAGTGCATACGCACGAATACCGCAAGGCGCTGTTCTATGACGATCTGCTGCGCGGCAAGATTGTTTTAGCGCATTGCATGGCCACTCAGGACGAAGATAGCTGTTCCACCGTGGAAAATCTGGCCAAAGTGCAGTCCTTGCTGGGCGACCGGCTGGGACGCGACATATTCATTTACTCGATCACCACCGATCCGGAATATGACACCCCGCAAAGACTGCGCGCACTTGCCGAGAAATACGGCGCAAGACCAGGTTGGCTGTTCCTGAGCGGCGAACCGGGGGCGCTGGGGCGCCTGCGCGAAAAATTTTTTGGTCATGACGCGATGCGGCTCATGCGATATGGCAATGAGGCAGTAGGGCTTTGGGGAGGGCTTCCCGCCAATGCCGGCGCGGAAGCGATCATGGAACGACTTTCATGGGTTCAGCCACGCGAGCAGCCAAGCGGTCCTCCGCGACGTCGAGGACCGGCTCCACTGGCAACAGAAGATTCGGAGGAGAGGAATGGGAAAGGACATGAGTGAATTCAGGCAGCTCACGGCCTTATCCAGGCTGGCGCTGGTTCTTAGACCGGTTATCCTTGGCGCGAGTCCTAAGACCAGACAGCAATTCATCTTCCCGGTCGCGTTATTGGCGGCGAGCCTGCTGGTCCAGGGCGCTTGCCTGGCCCAACAAGCCCCGTTCGATCCCTGCCCCGAGATCCTCAAGACCACGCCCGCCACTCAAGGTGATCCCCATCCTCAGCCGCGCCCGGAGCCATCAACACTGGTCCTGACCAAAGAAGGCAACGTTACCGTAGCCAAGATGGTCACGGGCACGGGATGCTTTGCCGAAAGCGATCCATTCTCCAATCCACCCGGAACTAATTTTCTTCCCAACGTAGATACCAATGCCTTTGACGGCAAAGGTAAGGAAATGCCCAATACGCTGCCTTCTACCGCGTCATCCCCTTACAACCTTCAAGACGGCCAGCCGATCGTCAGCAAAATCAGCCCAATTTCGCCTACTGACGATCTTATGAGAATCTTCGACCACATTTTGGGCCAGGCTGCCAGGCCAAAGACGACGGCCATCAAAACGGCCACTACCGTTGCCACGGACCTCAAACTAGGCGTAGATATTCTCGAAGGCAACCCCATACCTGGCCGGCTCTACAGTGGCTTTCCGCTCTTGCACTACAAGGCGTCTGAGGGCGTGAAGCGCGTGATTCCTATTAAGGATTCCAGCGGCACGATAATTGGAGGCAATGTCGATGTTCATCAGATCTGGTATGACACCCACATCGAATCGGACACGGCCTTCCTCGATCCGAGCGACGTTATGGAGGTGCCATGGACGATCACCTACACAGTGGACGTGCTCAGCCGGGGAAACGATGACTTCTCCCCAGCCGTCATGTACTTTGACGATCCGCAGCTGACCTCTCCCAAGCTTCCCCTTCCCCATATTGGTATGGATCAGACTTTCTACAATATGGAGGAGGGCACGCGCACGATTTTTAAGATCAAGATGACGCCCGGCAAATACTACAACGTGGTTTACACCTGGGGATGGAGGGCCCATCCACCGCGAGTGCAGGTCATGGAAAACGCAACCAAGCTAATTCCGCCAAAATACGATCCCCAGGGCAAGCTGAATCCGAAAAGCAAGACCCTGGTGCAGTGGGAGACAGATGTTTTTGGCGAAAATCCTTCCGCCCATAAGGCGCACGCAATTGCGCAAATTGGCGATTTGTCTCCGGCCAAGCGCATGTGGACCGCTTTTCGCGAAGCCCAGGAGGCCCTGCGCAGGCATGACTTCCCAACCGTAGCCGCCAGAGTCCTGGATGCACGCGAGGCTTTTGGCGATTGGAGAGACCGCACCCGGCTTCCAAAAGGTATCCAGCTCGATTCCAGCTCTGACCTGACTCTGTTCTACGCGAACAACACCATCTATGGGCAATTTCGAGATGGTTTTCATGGCGATTATCCGCCCTGGCAGTTGCGCGGCACAACCCTGAAAATCACTCTCTATAACGGAGACTACTTTGAGCATGGCT
>DATDGH010001056.1:0-6435 GCA_036522215.1 Candidatus Angelobacter sp.
GAAAGGCCGTAAGCGCCTCCATGTGGTTATTCAGTCCAACATAAGCCAGCCCCAGTTCGTCCCAGGCTTCTTTGCTTTGCGGCTCCTGCTCCACCGCGCGCTTCAGGAAATCCGCTGCGTTCTTGAAGTCGCGGTCCCGCAGGGCCTTCAGTCCGGCCTTATGCAACTCCTGAGCGCTCGCGCCGGGCAGCACGGAAGCCGCTTCCACGCCTTTCGCCACCGGCCGGATCGTACAAGCTACGGTCTGCCCCGCGCGATCCAGGACCACGCTGCGCAACGATTCCACGTCCGGTCGCCGAGTCCCGGGAAGCTGGTTCACTTTCAGCACCAGCACCCGCTCCGCATCCAGCATATTGTTGGCCAGCCGGAAACTTGAAGAATATTCTCCGTAGTCCCGCGAAACTCTGACTTCAGGCGGGATTGAGACCGTGTAGTTGGCAGGAAACTGCAGGTGCGCTTTCTGTCGTACTTCCCGCACTGGACCGATGTCCAGCGGCTCGTTGGATTTCTTCTTCGGCAAGCGGGCAAATCCAAACGAAGGAAAAAGCAGAAGCGGCTCGCTGAATACAGGAACGTTGAAATAGGAGTCTTGATGCAGTTTGAATTTGACGTGCAGCGGCTGCGCGATCTCATCCAGTGCGGCCACGTCCAGGTCTGAGATGTCGCCTCGCAGGCCCTGGAAAAGCGCCAGACCCTCAGCCATTTTTTTCCAATCCACTTGCGGAACATGGCGGAAAACCATGCGCAGCGGCATGGCCGTATCGCCGGTAGCGCTCATATCCACGGTGGCGTCCAGGCCGCCTCTTTCGGAAAATTTGCCATCCAGCGTTAACACGATCAAGTCCTTCACTGGCGAGAGTGCTGGCGTTTTTCGCAGGCCGCCCATGGAATCAGCAGCCGCCAGCACTGCCTGCTTGTCGCGCAACGGATACATGATCATCCCATATGGCGCAACTTCTTCCGTGCTGTCCAGCCACACCAGGTCTTTATCGATCTGGGCTGCTGTGATCACATGGTCGAACTGTGCAGGGGAAGGGATCTCCTCATCCAGCTTGTGGTCCGAACCAATCAGCACCGGATAGCTTGTGATTCCAATCGCCTTGAGCAATGCGGCCAGCAGGGTGTGCTTGTCTTTGCAATCGCCGTAAGAGCCCTGAAGCACCTCGGAAGCGGCATGCGGCTGATAACGTCCGACGCCAAAAGACAGGCTCACGTAGCGAATGTCTCTGGCGACAAAGTCATACAGCCGCCGGGCTTTTTCCTGATTATTGAGGGCGTTGCGAGTCAGTTCAACGGCTTTTTTCCGCACCGCATCGTCCACCAGCACTCGCTCCCCTTGCAGCTTCGCATACCACTGTGCAATCTGTTGCCAGTCTTTGAAGGTCGTGAGCTGGATCTCCGGGTTCCTGTCGCTGCTGTCATCGTCCTCTTGATCTTCTTCTTCGTCGACGTCATTCTTCTTATCACGCTTAGGCGTTATGTTCTGCACCACCCAGGTATAGACGCGCCGATCGCCGTTCTCCGCCGTGGTGTACTTTCTCTTCGGACTCTTCAGCCGCACCACGCGTGCTTTGGGTACATCGATCTCCAGGCGAGAGTCATTGACCTGGACATTCCCAGGGAAACTGTACTCGAACCAGAACTCGCCCGGCACCAGTGCCCCATCAAAGTGCGTCGTAATGCGGTACTCCAGCAGATCGCCGGGACGCAGACCTGAAACGGTTACATGCCGTTGCCGGTAATCGCTGTACATGGGGGCTGACCGCAGCATTTCTGGGGCAAAGTCCTGCGCGTTGGCAGCCGGCGTCTCAATGACTTCGCCTGTGGCTTTCTTGACCCGCACATAGTTGACCTCCAGCTTTTCCGTGGCTGAGTTGTACCCAAAGACAAGTTGGCCTAAAGCCTCGACCCCAGCGTTGCTCTGCGCCCGGATGGCCTCAGTCGTTTCCCGGAAGCCGGTGCCATCATTCTCAAAATGGACCCGCGTGACCGCACTCTCCAGGATCACGGCCTCACCGGAAGCCTTGTCCGATCCAGCACGGCCACCGGAAGAAGGCTTAGGAGTGTCTTGGGCAATCAGCGACCCGGTCAGACCCAAAGAGAGGAAAAGGAATAAATACAGCCGCATTCCAGCAGCTTGTAGCACGATGTCCGGCAAAAAGCAATCAAATGGTAGTCGTCATGATGCAAGAAGATTTGTATCAGCCCCAACCATCAACTGCCCGGCATGGTTATGTGAACCAGAAACTCAGCTACCGTCGATAACCCCAAGCCCTGTCATCCTGTCTGGCCGAACGACGAAGGAGTGAGGACGAGTCGAAGGATTCCCGAGAAACCGTCCCTGACCATGCTGCTTCAAGGCGTTCTCACATGATTCTGCCTCTTTTTACAACGAGTTTCCAGAGAGAGAGGCATCAACCTCAGTCGTGCCAAGCGGACTTCAGTCCACGTAAATAAAACTAAAGGCTGCCCGGCTTCTATGCGAAAACGAAGGAATGGCGGAGAGAGAGGGATTCGAACCCCCGGTGCCCTTTCAGGCACGGACGCTTTCGAGGCGTCTGGTTTCAACCACTCACCCATCTCTCCGCGGGCAATGCAAGTGTGGTCTTCCCCAATTTTAGCAGGCTGGTGCTCAGCGTTGGTCGTGGCGATTGCTGATCCTCTGTGTCCACAAGGACATTCATTCTGCCCCAAAAAGAATGGGATGCCGACCGAGTGAGCGGAAAGTTGTTGCAACAGGGTCACTCGAGTGGAACAATGTGCGAAATGCCAACAATCTGCGGTGCCTTTCCCGGGTGAAGCGCTGGAGCATGGAAGCTGACTACAATCCAGGACGCGACGAATCAACCAGCAAAGGAACAGGAACCATTCCCTTGTGTCCGCATAAGGGATGTGCATTCAAATGCTGCAATTTCAAGCAGATGGTTCACATCCTTTTATATCCGGGAGAAATTGATGAGGCCCGGAATCAAGGACGCTCGCTGGCGCACCTTGAAATCGTTGACCCTGATTTCCACGGGGGAATGCGCGTGCGGTGCTACGCTAAAGACACTTCCACGTGCGACAACGGACACAAACCGCTTGATTGCATTAGCTATCCTTTTTTTCCACAAGTGTCCCTTGCAGCTCCGAAAAGCAGCGGGAGTCCTGAGATTAAACTTACCAAAGGCTCGGGCTGCCCGATTCAGGGCCACGAGATTCCAAACCATGAACGCTACGTGCGCGGCGCCTGGCAAGATCTGATACAGCGAAAGCCGGAGGTAGCCATCTGGCTCAGCTGGTTCGATTCCGGCAGCACAGACGATTTCGATCCCGAGTCCTACGATCCTTATTAGTGACTGTCCATTTTGCTATAATCAGGAGCGTCCGCACGCTCAAGGCCTTCATTGAATCCCACCGAAGTCTCGCGTGTGCAAGCAAACCTAGTCTGGCCAGGTAGCTCAGTTGGTAGAGCGCAGCCCTGAAAAGGCTGGCGTCGGCGGTTCGATTCCGTCCCTGGCCACCATCATTCTTAGGGAACAGGGAACAGAAAAGCAACGACAATACCTTTCGCCACCGGGCCGTGCGGATTTACAAAAGCCGGAAATTCTTCTGCACCTTTTGTAGTGCAAATTTGCCCAAATTTTCGACCTTTTTCAGGAAAGGCCTTTTTGCCGCTACCGCCGCTACGGTGCCTCTAACTCTTTTACCATCAGTAAAAACCTGGTAGCGGCAGAGGTAGCGGGAGGGGTTTTGGTAGCGCTACTTTTTAACCAGGGGATAGGTTATAGGGAACAGGGGATAGGGAACCCAAAACCTTCAACCATCCTTTGGCTTCGCGAGTTCCACCTCGGAGAAACTAGGGGACAGGGGACAGGGAACGCGGAAAGGCAAAACCAGCAGCAAAACCTTTCACACCACGAAGGACACCCATGGCGGGCAGGCCAGGGAAGACGTCTGAGAGGCAAAACACTGCTGTCCGCCACCGCGGAGCTTCGGCAACCCGCATAAACATTGGGGATGGGCGAGGGTGTTAACCAGTAAGTACACTTTTTACAAAAAGACCTATGCTGTATCCGTAACATCTGCGCAAGCTGCTGGCAACTCAGGACTTAGTTGTTTTTTGAGGGCTTTTTTGTTCCGTGTCTGTCGCGGGACAAACGGTTAAAGGCGGCGGAAGCCGGACACACTGCTCCGCTGCACGCGCGAATTCGGTAAAGGCTCGCGCAGACACTTCTCCCTCGGCGCTCGCTCATTCGCTTGCGCTCACCTTGGGTTAAAACCCAAGGCTTCCACCATTATTCAGTTGTCAAAGATCAAAATACTACGGCAGCCCCTGGGGGCTCCATCTTCAGTAGAACATATCTTTAGTTACGTTGTCAACTAGTAATTTTTATTATCTTTATATGTTGTTAATAGATACGATGGGGCATCCGCCTTTGAGTCTGCGGGAAATAACGCGGTTCAGGCTGTCCCCTCCGCTTTCCGGTGGTTGTGCACGCAACTTCAATTCCCGGTTCGCCCCCGCAAAACTACAATGGCTGCCGCAGGAATCTCATACACCGTATCGCTTGTCGCGGCTTTGGTGGTGTGCACCACTGGTCCATCAGGATCGGCCATGCCTTCCTTGCTGGTTACCACAGGAGCATCGGAATCATGCTCCGCGTGGGCCATGAAGATAGTCTGCGCCGGGCGCCATGCATACTGTGCTTTCCCGAATATCGTCACTCCCACATTCCCAACAAAGTGGGGATCTTTGTGCGCGGCTTCGTCATGAAAGACGATCTTCACCTGGTGCGGATTGTCCTGATCGCGGTTGACGATCATCAACGACCATTGCCCGTCAGGACGCTGCAACGCGTAGGCCGTCACCAGCGTATGCCCAATCCCATCCACAACATCGCTCTTTGCCGGAAACACTTTGTGGAGTCCGCTTCCTGGCTGCACCCATTCGAGATTAATCATTTGGCTGGCAAAGTATTGCGAGATCGGCTGACGGATGCGGTAATTGGCGTCCACCGTAAACATGCCAAACGTTCCCGGAGAGTCATTGCAGCCGCGCTCCATGGGCAGCGGCAGATAATGGAAGTAGTAGACGGCATTTCCGCCTGCGCTCAGGAATGATCCTACATAATCAGCCAGCCAGAGCGCGCTGAAGATGTCCATATAGGTCTCGCTAGCGCCGGATGAAAGATTAGATTCGGTAATGAACATGGGCACGCCGGCAGGCACGCCATCCTGCCGCCAGACATCAAGAATGTGAGATACCAGTTCCGGCTCGTCGTAGAGACTGGCCCACGTCAGCCGGCAAGGATCGTAGGGATAATGCTCGAAGGAGAAGAAGGCCAGGTCTGCCAGCCGTCCATGCTGCTTGAGATAATCAATGAAGCGCGCTGTCCAGGAAACCTTGCCGTTCGCGTCCGGCCACGCTTCAATGTCCTTGTTGACGCCTTGAAACGACGGTCCACCCAGCTTCAGCGCCGGGTCAACGCGATGCAGCGCCGTTGCCCACTGAAGGTAGAGCGCGGCATAGTCTTCCGGAAGCATGTACTGGCCGTCTGCCTCCTCACCCATCTCGACGTAAGAGATTGGGTAATTGCGCTTTTTCAGGTAGGCGAGTTCGGCGGCCGCGTTTTCCGGAGTGTCATAGAGCATTGCCACCGGAATCACTGCCGGCAGGCCGCGGGTGACTCCACTGGTAAAGAAAAGGTCAAACCCCATCTGCGCCTGCCTGGCGCCGGACAAGTCTGAGGGACGATGCCACGGATCAACCGACGAGCAGATCGTAGTGGTCTGCTCCTGGTCGGGAGTGTGGCGAAGGATGTCGTGGAATATGCCGTCCGCCGTAGCGGTGCCCAGGTAAAGCTCACGGATAGCGTATCCGACGCAATTCCTTGGATCCGATGGACCATGCGTGTCGCAGGTGTTGGAAGATTCTGTCATCCAGATGCGTACAAACCGGACCGGAATGGGAGCGGGTGTGAGTCGCAGGACATCCGGTTTGCCCTTTCCGCCGCTGATGTTGCCGTAAGGAAATGTGATCCAGGCGCCGCGCGTGGGCAATTTGATGGGATCGTCGCCAGTCCAATATTGGACCTGGAAACGAGTGGCGTAGGGATCAGTCCACGCAATTTGGATGCTGTCAATGAGTTGCGGCTGCCACAGATCCACCACCACCCACTGCGGATGCAGCGCATCGCTCTCGCCCGTGAACCTCTGCGTAAGATAAGGATTGCTCTTCCAGTAAGTTTCGGGATCGCCATCCGTCATCCGGGAAAAGCCGGCATTTCCTGTGCCGTCATTGCGCGTGACACCGCGATGCGGCAAGCCGTATCCATAGGAGTAACGAATGATCTCCTTGGGAGTGGACGAACTTGTGAAATATCCGGAGCCGCTGGGATCGCTCCAACTGCCTTCAGGGTTCCAGTGCCATGCCTCAACCGCCAATTCAGTATT
>DATDGH010001057.1:0-4304 GCA_036522215.1 Candidatus Angelobacter sp.
AAGAAGAAAGAAACATAAGCAGCTTTACAATTTCGCGCAGTCGCAAGAGGTACTCAGACAGAAAAAGGATGAAGATGGTTTTCCATTCCAGAGAAAAGGGATCTGAGACCGCCAGAACGGCGGCGCCCTCCAAAGTCTTGCACGGGGTCTCGCACACGCATTCCCAGTTTAGGAATGCAGGTGGGGCGGACACCGGCAACATGGGATGGTCTTTTTCTCGGATGGGCACCGGCACCGGCCTGCACCACAGGGGCGCTTTCCCGCCTGCGCAGCGTCTGGAATACAGGCAAAAGAAAACCCCACAACGGCAGAACGGTGGGCCTGCTCCCAGAGAACAGGCGCCGCCGATCGTGCAACAAGTCTTGCGTTCTCCGGGGCGGCCACTGGATGCCCAGGCGCGCTCATTCTTCGAGCCCCGCTTTGGCCATGATTTCAGTAAGGTGCGTGTGCACTCTGACGAGAGGGCGGCCGCATCCGCACATGCGATCAACGCCCGGGCCTATACCGCTGGCCAGGACCTGGTTTTTGCTGGTGGACAGTATGCTCCTTCGACCAGGGATGGGGAGCAGCTTCTGGCCCACGAATTGGCACACGTAGTCCAGCAGGAGAATGCGGCAGGACCATCTGGCAACTCGGACCTCGCCTTAGGGGCGGCAGACCACGGTTCAGAACTTGAGGCTGCTTCCGCCGCGCGAATCGCCAGCTCTGGATGGAACTCGGCTAGTTCGGGACTTGACATTGCTTCCCGTGAATCAAGGCCTGTGGTTCAACGTGCGACCAATGACGAAGAATGGGCCAAGGAGTACGGGAAACACAAAAGCTTCCTCCAGAAGCCCTACGAGGAATTCAAGGCTGGACTGGGTGAGGTCAGGCCAACCACCCAGGGTGGATTGTCACAAAATTTAGGGCGCCCAATCAAAAGACTGCCAACGAAGGGAACGCCGGCAGCGCCGGAAATTACCATGCCGGTATTGAAAGAGATTTATCCCGGGCTGGCGAAAGACGCAGCTGCCGATCCGGCCAAAGCAAGCAAAGCTCAGGCCTACTTGGACAGCCTGAACCAGGCGTTCCGGATCATGAAAATTGATACCGTCGAGGCACAGGCCAACTACCTCGCGCACGCCTTTATCGAGTCTGACCAGTTCCGCCAATTCACTGAAACCCAGGGCTCAGTAAACCAGGGCGCCCAGAAATGGATGGACGATCCCACTGCGGTGAAACTGGACACTACTGATCTGGCGGCAAGATATCCCCAAGGACAAGGGATCCAAGAAGTTAATCCAGGAGGGAAATTTGAATTCATTGGGCGAGGCCCAGTCCAGGTGACAGGCAAAGGGGAATACGTAGAAGCAATCGCCATGCTGGAAAAGACAGCTGAGCAGTACGAGAAGGAAGCCGCCGCAGGCGACACAAGAGCAAAGGCTTCAGCTCAATTGGCCCGCGAGGCTGTCACTGCAGTTAAGGCGGATCAGCGGCAGGCTGCTAATCCGAAATACGCTTTTCTGATTTCGGCAGCCCATATGAAGACGCTAGGCGCTGATGTAAAGGTAGCCCATCAGGCGCCAGGGACTCCGTGGACAGGAGCCGACGCAGCCAGCAGCTGGGTTGCGGGTGGTTTGCAGGCAGCAGGTTCGCCGCAGGCCAAGGCGTTGATAGACAAAAGTGCAGCCTATGCACACATTTTGGACGTGCTGTCACGTGAGGCCAAGAAAACTCCCCAATCGGGGACCGTTGCTGAGAAGTAGGTCAAGAGGATTCAAGAATGAGCGCATTTCCCAATTCGCCAAGATTAGTAAGGGCTGGAATCGTCACCATGGATCCAGATACCTCCGCCGTCAAGAGCATCATTGCTTTGCAGTACAACCCGGACTCGCTCTCGCGCTCGCTGCAAATCCAGGCTGTGCCCGGTGGCCAGGATGGCGTTCGTGTGGATGCCCTCCGCCTTCGCGGACCAGCGATAGAAACCATCAAGCTCGAAGCAGAACTCGACGCCACCGATCAGCTCGAGTTTCCCAACCAGAATCCGCTGGCGGTTCAGTTCGGCCTGCATCCGCAATTGGCGCAACTGGAGATGCTGGTCAATCCCACGGTCGAAACGCTTTTGGCTGACGACAACATGGCCAATAACGGCACGTTAGAGATTATCCCCCTGGAACAACCGCTCACGCTTTTTGTGTGGAGCAAGACTCGCGTGGTCCCGGTACGGCTGACGGACTTCTCTATTACTGAAGAAGCTTTTGATCCCAACCTGAACCCGATTCGGGCCAAAGTGAGCTTAGGTATGCGGGTTTTGAACATAGACGATCTTGGCTTCCAGCATCCCGGCGGACGGATCTTTATGAGTTATCTCACCAACAAGGAACAGCTGGCTTCGCAGGCAGCCACAGTGGCCATTTCTGTTTTGGGACTAGGAGGCTTGCCATGATTAATCCGCTTCAGGCGCTCATTCAGTTGGGAGTCGTGCCTCCGGTCACATTCCCAACAGACAGCCGCTATTACGGATCCAAGACGCTCTCCTACGAGGCCCCGAACGGGCAGACCATTACCTATCTCGTGCGCCGTTTTGTGCCTGCGCCCGGTGCGCCTAATTTCTCAACAGTGGCCCGCCATACCGTGCGCCAGGGAGATCGACTGGATCTGATCGCGGCAAAGTACCTGGGCGATCCCTTGGTGTTCTGGTTGATCTGCGACGCCAATGGCGCCATTCGGCCCAACGAACTAGTGGAGACGCTTGGCACTGTTTTGAACATCACCATGCCTCAGGGTGTGCCCGGAGGTCCGAGTGCTTAACAGCGTCCAACTCACGCTGATGATGGGCCCCATCTTTCCTGTGACCGTGCCTCGCGTGGTGCTTGATGCTCTGGTCGAGGTTGAGGTCAAGGTGGAGGACGTGGGTACCAGCGGGTTTCAGCTCACCTTCAGTATCGATAAGCAATCGCCCTTGCAGATTCTTTTCCTGCTGACTGGCGGACAGCCGCTACTGTTTATGCGCGTGGTATTGGTGGCCACCGTCAATAGTGTTGCCAACGTTCTCATCGATGGAGTGGTGACCAACAACCAGATCGCACCCGGCGACAAAGGATCGAATTCCACTCTTACTATCACCGGCAAAGATCTCACCGCCCTGATGGACCAGTCCAACTGGAGCGGATTCCCATTCCCCGCCTGTCCGGCGGAGGCGCGCGTCGCGCTGCTTTTGGCAAAGTACGCGCTCTTTGGTGTTGCGCCCCTGGTTATACCCAGTGTCCTGCTTTTCGTGCCTTTGCCCATAGACCAGATTCCAAGCCAGCAAGGTACAGATTTGCAATACATTCGTTATCTCGCCGAGCAGGCAGGGTATGTCTTTTATATAGATCCCGGCCCGTTTCCTGGCGTCAGCAAGGCGTACTGGGGCCCTCAAATCAAAATCGGTCCGGTGCAGCCGGCTTTAAGTTCCGACATGGATGCCTACACCAATGTCGAGAGCCTGCATTTCAGCTTTGATCAGGAAAAAAACAAAATTCCATTGGTCTATATCTACATTGAGGAAACCGGCATAAGCATTCCTATCCCGATGCCGCCCATTACGCCGCTGAACCCGCCGCTGGGATTGATTCCTCCACTGCCCACAAATCTTCTGCCGCCCGACCTCAAACCTTTTCGTGACGACCTGGCGAAGATGCCCATACCGCAAGCCATCATGATCGGCTTAGCCGAAGCGGCAAAAAATGCGGAGGCTGTCTCCTGTGAAGGCAGCCTGGATGTCACGCGCTATCGTGGCGTGCTGAAAGCTCGGCAGCTGGTGGGAGTGCGCGGGGCGGGACCCGCCTTCGATGGTCTTTACTACGTGAAGAGTGTGACTCACAAAATCAAACGTGGAGAGTACAAGCAGAACTTTACGCTTACGCGCAACGGTTTGGTCTCTACAGTGCCAACGGTGAACATATGAGCCCTGATGATACTTCGACAACTGCAGCAGTAAAGCGTTATTACGGCAAGTACCGCGGCCTGGTGATCGAAAACATTGATCCCGAGCAGATCGGTCGCGTCCTCGTCCAGGTTCCTGACGTATTGGGTGAGCTCCCTTCCAGTTGGGCGATGCCGTGTGTGCCGGCAGCGGGCATTCAATCCGGATGTTTCATCGTGCCGCCCCTCGGTTCACAGGTGTGGGTCGAATTCGAACAAGGTGATCCCAACTATCCCATCTGGACCGGCGGCTTCTGGGGATTAGTGGCCGATGTGCCCATTTTCGCCACAGCGCCGCCGGCTATCCCGCCGGGACAAAACATTGTGCTTCAGACCACCGGACAAAACATGGTGATGGT
>DATDGH010001058.1:0-8036 GCA_036522215.1 Candidatus Angelobacter sp.
AGTCTTTCGGGTCGGAGTTCATGATCTCGACCAGCAGAATCTGCGAGCGCTCCAGGTGATCGCCCACGGCAACCAGCACCACGCGTTCCGGATTCACCTGCACGGATTCCGGTGGCTTGTGTAGATCTACGGGATGCGGCCAGAAACGTCCAGCCAGGAATGCGGCAATTACCAGGACGGCCACTGCTCCGGCGCCTGCCCATCTGGAAGGGGTGAGAAAACCATGCCAGGCGCGCGGCTTTTTTTCTGATAACTGGTCGCGCAGATTGAGCCACAGCTTCTCTTCCAGATAGACCGGAGGCTCGGGCACCGGAGTGGCAGGAATCTCCGCCAGGAAGGCCTTCATCTTCTCGAACTCCGTGCGGCACTGTGCGCAAAGCTGAAGGTGGCGATCGATCTCCGCGCCCTCCGGGGCATCGCCGTAGCAGTGCAACACGATTTGTTCCGGGGTTAGATGCTTCATTTTGCCACCCCCACCAGCGGTTCCAGTTGCAGCCGGATCTTCTGCACGGCGCGAAAGATGCTGTTCTTGGCGGCGCTGGCTCTCACGTTCAGGGCGCTGCTGATCTCTTCAATGCTCTTGCCTTCCATGTGGCGCATGGTGAAGGCCACACGCTCCGCCGGACTGAGCGAGCCGATTGCAGAGGAGAGCTTCTCCCTGGCTTCGGCGCTCAGCAGCAGGCGTTCCGGACCGGGGTTGGTCGCGGCTATCTGCACCTCACGGTCCTCTTCTTCGTGGCCCGGATTATCAGTGATCTGGTAGACGTCCGTCATTTTTTTAGCCTTCAGGAAATCCAGGCAGCGGTTGACCGCAATCCGGTAAAGCCAGGTGGAGAAGGTGGCGCGAAGTTCGAAGCTGCGCAGGCTCTTGTAGGCCCGCAGGAACGTCTCCTGTAAAATCTCTTCCGCGTCATGCTGGTTTCCGGTCATGCGATAAGCCACGCTGTAGATGCTGCGCGTATGACGGTCTACCAGCAGGCGAAAGGAGTCTTTGTCGCCGGCCAGCACCTGCGCCACAACGGCTGCATCGCTGATTTCCATCTGCTTAGATTAGACCGTGGTTTGCGCCAGCGGTTAGGGTATCCGGACGAAACCGCCGCGTCAGATGCGGTTTTATTGAGCCTGGCACGGTGCGGCAGCGTACAATAGGTCGCCCCAGATGCAATGGTTTAACAGGTAAAATTGAAAGGAGATGCAAGTGGCAAAAGCGAAGAAAAAAGCGAAGAAACCCGCAAAACATAAGCCCGTGCGCAAGCCGGCGAAAAAGAAGGCAGCCAGAAAACCGGCAAAGAAGGCGGTGAAGAAAGTTGCGAAGAAGCCTGCGAAGAAGAGTCCGAGTAAGGCCGCCAGTCCCAGCCCCAGCACGCCTCCTCCTCCGGTTTCCCAGCCGGCTCCAGTCCAGCCGAGTGCGCCCACCATTACGCCGGGTGGACCTGGGCCCCAGGGCTGATCGTTGTTTCAGGAAAATGGCCGCTGCCGAAGCCGCAATGGCCTCGGCCAGCGGCTGACCCTGACCTGCAGAACTTGGCCTGTAACCTAGACCGCGATCACCTGAGAGATGAACTGCGCGGACAACAGCTCCTCTTTTCGGCCGTCGGGCTGCAAGAGGAAGATGTGGCTGCCATCCGTGTACAGAATTGCTCCATCGTCGCAGAGATCGAAGGAGAGGGCGCCGCGCGCGACCACCTGAAGCTCTCCGTCCGGCGCCTTTTTTACCAGTTCCCAGGAGCGCGGCACCAGTCCCTGGCGATCAAGAACAGGCAAGTGGTCGGCTTCGCGCTGCGCCTGCATGAGATTGCCGAGCATCATCATTTGGCGCAGGTCTGCCTGTCTTTGCCGGCTATCGCCTGAGGTCACCAGCGTCTTGCCTGTATAACGCACGCTAAAGAAATTCATGTATTGGAAGAAGGCAAACAGCAGCCGGAATGGAAACAAGACCAGGTCCAGCAGCGCTCGAAATGGATTGAACCTGGTGTAGACACGATAAGGCTTACGGATGCAGTACAGATTTCCTGCGGCATCCATTCGCGGATCAAGAAAATCCTGGCTGCCATCCTCCAGTAGCGTGACCATCTCACCTGTGGCGGTATTCAGTTTCTCGATGCGCGTGGACGAAGCGCCGGCATTGGTTCCATCCTGGTTCCTTCCGATGCCTGCGGATTGATAGATCAGGTCATCGCCGGAACCGGGGACCCAACTGGGCGCGCCATCGACGGAATCGCCCTGGGTAACATCAGTAAGCTCTGAGCCATCGCCCTTCATCACCCCAATATGGGAAGCACCCTTGTGCTGGACTACGCAGGCCACGCGGTCCTGCGCAGGATGGGCATTTAACTGGCTGACCCGAAAATCTGCGGTATGAAAAAGACGCTGCTCATCTGAACCCTGGTTACGAAGCGCAAAAACACCGGTCACTTCGTCGGTGGCCAGCGAATACAGCAGTTCGCCTTCGTGAGTGCCGCGGGAGATGCCGGTGACCGCCACCGGAACAATGGGAGCGGATGGATCCTGCTCGGCCCAAAGCATGCGTCCGGACATGAACTTTGCTCCTGTGCCCTGGACTTTCCATGCGTTGCGATTGTAGATTTGGCTGGCCCGGTCAATCAGGGATTGGCCGAACTTGCTTTCGATCACGCGTGCGCGCTTCCCGGGCTCCTTCAGGTTGATCTTGCCTTGAGTTACATATAGGACTGTCCGACTCATGGTATTTACCGCATTTTAGTAACCTCGGAATGGCCTCAGCCAGTTACGAAAGAAACCGCTTCTTAGTCACCCCTGTTCTTTCATAAGCAAAAGAGTCTTAATCCGTTGTAAGCGTGATTTCGGACGAATCTACACGCAGTTTGTTAGCTTGCCATGCCATGTTCCACCGCATGGCCCAGGCGCAGGACTGTGGATTCGTCGAAGTGTTTGCCCAGGACTTGCAGGCCGATGGGGAGGCCTGATTTTGTCTGACCACAAGGCACGCTGATCCCGGGCACGCCCACCAGGTCGGCTACAGCGGTGTAGATGTCGGCCAGGTACATGGAAAGAGGATCGTCTGTCTTTTCGCCCAGCTTGAAGGCTGCAGTGGGAGTGGTGGGAGTGACAATCGCATCCACCTGGCGGAAGGCCTGCTCGAAATCGCGCGCCAGCAAGGTACGCACCTTCTGGGCCTTGAGATAGTAGGCATCGTAGTAGCCGGAGCTAAGGGCGTATGTGCCCAGCATGATGCGGCGCTTGACCTCGGTCCCGAAACCTTCATCGCGACTCTTGCGGTACATCTCGGAAAGCGTTCTGGCCTGCTTGGAGCGGTATCCATAACGCACGCCGTCATATCGCGCCAGGTTGGCAGAGGCCTCGGCGGTGGCAATCACATAATAAGTAGGAATGGCGTACGGGGTGTGCGGCAAGGAGATGGGCACGATCTCACAACCGTCTTTCGCGAGCTGCTGGATGGCTGCTTCAATCGCACTGCGAACCTCCTGGTCCAGCCCTTCACCAAAATATTCTTTGGGCATGCCCAGTTTCAGGCCCTTGACCGGTTTGCCAATCTCGGCGGCGTAGTTGGGAATAGGAACATCCGCCGAGGTTGAGTCCAGGGGATCGCGTCCGGCGATCTCGGTCAGGATGATGGCGGCATCGTTCACGGTCTTGGTGAGAGGCCCAATGTGATCGAGCGATGAGGCGAAGGCGATCAGACCATAACGCGAGACGCGTCCATAGGTAGGCATAAGTCCCACCACTCCGCAGAAGGACGCAGGCTGGCGGATTGAGCCACCCGTATCCGATCCCAGCGCGGCCACAGCGGTTCCGGCCGCCACCACAGCCGCAGATCCGCCACTTGATCCTCCGGGAACACGCGAGGGGTCGCGTGGATTGCGTACGGGGCCGTAGGCGGAATTTTCATTCGACGAGCCCATGGCAAATTCGTCGCAGTTGGTTTTGCCCAGGACGATGGCGCCAGCGTGTTCCAGACGGGCCACGGCGGTGCAGTTGTACGGCGGAATAAAGTTTTCCAGGATTTTGGAACCGGCAGTGGTGCGAACATCCCTGGTGACCATGACATCCTTGATGGCCACCGGCACGCCGGCCAGAGGAGGGAGCGGGTCGCCTTTGCCGGCGAGTTCGTCAATCATGGCAGCCTGCTCGTGTGCGCGCTGCTCACAGAGTGTGAGGTAGGCGTTGATTCCGGGATCTTCGGCCTTGATCTTTTTGTAGAACTCTTCCACCAGGCGGCCGGCAGTGAACTGCTTTTCCCGGATGGCGATTCGCGCCGATTCGACGGTGAGGGAGTTGATGTCCACAGGCTATTTCTCAATCACTTTGGGCACTTTGAAGAAGTCGCCGTCAGAGTCAGGAGCATTCCTCATCGCCGCTTGGTGCGGCAGGCAGGGAACGGGAGAGTCTTCACGCTGCACAGCGGCAGACCGCTCGGCTGCGGTTTCGCCCGAAGAACCGTACGTGTCGGAAACCTGGGCCATGGGCGGCACATCGTCAGTGTTCAGCTCATTCAGCCGGGTGAAGTATTCCAAAATGGAAGTGAGGTCTTTAGCCAAGCGGGCGCGCTCTTCGGCGGTGAGGTCGAGGTTAGCGAGGTCGGCGACGTAGGTTACATCCTGCTCAGTGATGGACATAAGAGAAGCAAATAGCAATTAGCAAATGGCAATTGGCTAAAGCAAAACCAACGGCAAAACCTTTAGCCGCGAATTTACGCGAGTGAACGCGAATCTTTCCAACGAATTAAAACCGCCAAGCAATTGGCTCAAACTTGCCGATCATTGGAAACCGGATCACTCGATCTCACGACATTGCTAACCCGGAATAGAAGCTCCTGTACCACTGTCCCCAGCAGTTCGTTCAGCCCGGAGAGGTAACGGGGCGTGAAAGCGGCCAGCTGGCTTCGCCAGGTGGCGTCCGGAACTTCGACGGTCAAACGGCCACCGGCAAAACTCACCGCCTTGGCACGCGATGCGACTTCTGCTCCGCACACGATCGGCCAGGCGAGCAGGGCGGCCTCATCCTGCGGCTGAGTCTTCAAAAAGTCGCTCATGATGTGCCGCAGCCCGGTGCGAATCGGTTCCATGGTTTGGCCATTCTAACATTCACGCGCTGGTGACATTTGGAGTGCGGGTTGGAGAGACGACATTGTTGAGAATCGGGTCATCGGGTCATCGGAAAGTCAAAAGCTAGATTTCCCACGCTCTTCCCTGTTCCTTATAACCTGCTCCCTGTTCCCTAATCTGTGGCAGACTTGTTCTTGATGATTGGAAATCTTGAGGAGGTCTTGAAGAATGCTCCTACCCCTCCGGCGGTGGATTATCGCCACTCTATTACTGACTGCGGTTGCGGCTTGTGCAAAGACAGTTGATCTCAACTCCAGGGCCAAGACCCTCGTAGTTAACTTCATGGCGCAAAAGTTCGATAAAGTGGAATCGCAGTTTGATTCCGCCGCGCGCTCTGAATGGCCAACCAGTAAGTTGCAGGGGGTGTGGTACACGTTGAAGGCGCAACTCGGAGATTTCCAATCCATCGAAAAGACGCGCCGGGAAGATCTGCCAAACTATCAGGTCATTGTCGTAACTTGCCGCTTTGTCGGTATCACTTGGGACATCAGGGTCGCTTTCGATGCTCAGGGCCGGGTTGGAGGGTTATTTTTTACTCCGCCAAAGACACAAGTTACGGCAACCGAGCAAACATCATGCTCTGCGGAAACAAGTTGCGAGCTTTAGCGGCGGTCTTAATCGTGACCACGGTCGCTGCATTCGCCGCGCAACAGGATTTGCCCTGGCGAGCCAGAACACTTGTGGCTGAACTGGCCGCCCGTGAGTTTGACAGGGTTGAGGCCCAGTTTGATTCCACCATGCATTCACTATTGCCGGAGAAAAAGTTATCTGAGACATGGGATGGAGTCATCGCGCAAGCGGGGGAGTTCAACTCGATCCTGGGCACCCGACCGGAAGAGCTGCAGGGTTACCGGATTGTTGTCGTGACTTGCCGCTTTGCCAAACGGACGCAGGACATAAGGCTGGTATTCGATTCCTGGGGCCAGATTACAGGATTGTTTTTTGTCCCGGTGAAAACACAGTCGTCAACGGCAGAAACAGCAGCGAATCCCGTGGACGTGACTGGCGATTGGTTGGGCACGCTGCAAGTGGGCGCGACGCGGCTGCGCTTCATTTTTCACATCAGCAAGACCGCCGATGGCCTGAAGGCAACACTCGATAGTCCAGACGAAAATGCCAGCGGACTGCCGGTTTCGTCGGTGGAAGTGAATGGTTCGGCGGTCACGCTGGAGGCAAAAGGGTGAATGCCATCTATGAAGGCAAAGCCAGCGCCGATTTGCAGACACTGCAGGGCACGTGGAAGCAGGGGATCATGGAGTCGCCACTCGCGTTGAAGCGGGTCAAAGACAAAGCCGAGTTGGGGCTACCGGCGCGTCCCCAAAACCCGCACAAGCCTTATCCCTACCGCGAAGAAGATGTGGCCTATGACAACAAGGCGCAAGGCAACAAACTTGCGGCCACGTTGACGATTCCATCCGGCAAAGATCCGTTTCCCGCAGTGGTTTTGATCACCGGCTCGGGCCCACAAGACCGCGATGAAACCCTGATGGGCCACAAGCCGTTCCTGGTCCTGGCGGATTACCTCACGCGCAAGGGAATCGCAGTATTGCGCGCCGACGATCGCGGAGTGGGTAAATCCACGGGTGAGTTCTCCGGCGCTACCACGGCCGATTTTGCGACCGACACGGAAGCTGGAGTCGCCTATTTGAAAATGCGGTCGGAGGTAAATCCGAAGATGATTGGCCTGATCGGCCACAGTGAAGGGGGAATTATTGCGCCCATGGTGGCCGCGCACAATCCTGACGTGGCCTTCATCGTAATGCTTGGTGGTTCAGGCGTACCCGGCGACCAGGTGATTGTGACGCAGGTGGCGCTGCTGGCCGAGGCATCCGGCGAGGGCCATGCAGAAGCGTTGAAGGCGGCGGAGAAGCAACGCCGGATACTGGAATTGGTAAAAGGGGACATTGATGACGCCAACCTGGAAAAACAGTTGCATGAAGAACTGAGCGGCGAACTGACGGATGCCCAGATCGGCGCCGTGGTCCGGCAGCTCAATATTCGCTGGCTGCGATTCTTCCTTACCTACGATCCGGCGCAGGCCCTGCGCAAAGTTACCTGCCCGGTGCTGGCTTTAACCGGAGAAAAAGATCTGCAGGCGCCTCCGAAACAGAACCTGCCGGCAATCCGCAAAGCTCTGGCGGCAGCGGAAACAAAAACTTTGAGGTGGATGAGTTACCGGGGTTGAACCACCTGTTCCAGACGGCCAAGACGGGATCGCCAGCAGAGTATGCGGAGATCGAGGAGACGATTGCGCCCGTGGTCCTCGAGAAGATTGCCACTTGGGTGTTAAGGCTGAAGCGATGAGATCAGATGGTCTTCGCATCGGGTCGTCGGGTCATCTGGTCGGGTTATCAGGTCATCGGAAAACCAACACCTTCGACGAACTTTCGACTAGCTCAGTGCAAGCTCCAGAACGGAGGAGACAGCGGAAATTGAGGAGAAGCATCGACAACTACAAAAAATCAAAAGCTACAGCAAAACCTAACCGTGGAGGTCGTCTTTCCCTGTCACCCGTTCCCTGTGCCCCGGTCCCCATGCTTTCCCCTATCCCCTATGAATCCAATCACTTAGCCCGATTTTGCTATCGCCGTTTAATGCTTAGGCTAGCCGCTGAACCGCTGTTTAACGCCGTTTAGGGAAACCTTCTTAGTACATGCGGGTGACTAGCACTACGATTAGCATAGAGTTAATATCTGCAAATCATCTGTGAAGAATCTGCAAGAAGACCTCTTGCAACGACAACTAAGGAGAGCCGACAGGATGCATAAACCCGTCAAGTACGTAGAGAAAGCTCTGACGTTTGCCGCCAGAGGAGCATGGGCTGTTTTTGAGCGAGTGAATCGCATTAAACCAAATCCGTCGTTCACGCCGAAATGGTCCGACAAGCCACTGCTCAAATCCTGGGAGAAAACCAAGCCTCCTCTAGGCTGG
>DATDGH010001059.1:0-3928 GCA_036522215.1 Candidatus Angelobacter sp.
CGGCGGCGAAGTTGCTGGCGCACGATTCCTGGTCGCGCCTGCCAGGAGAGCGCCAGCCACGTCAAAAACGGCGGTCGCTCGCGCTGGTTGGTCCATTCGTCGCGCTCCAGCGCCTCAGCCAGGGCCGACCGGCCTCTGGCAGTCGTGACAAAGACCCGGCGCTCAGGCCCCACAAGCGGCTCGTCGGTATCCTCGGCGCGAATCAGGCCTGACCGTGCGAGCTTCTCCAGCGAGTAATAGACCTGAGGCCGGGAGATGCCGGCCCAATCGCGGACTTCGCGGCGCACCAACTCCGCATTGGCCTGGTACCCGTGCATTGCGCGCTCGGCCAAAAGGCTTAGAAGCACCAGGTCGGGAGTGGTTAATTCACGCTTTTTTCGCGGCATTCCGCTCCTTTCGTTTACGGCTCCAATACCACCACTGGCACTGCTCCGCCGGCAAAAGCGGATCTTTCGCCTGCGCTACGGCAGCAGAGAACACATCCAGGCAGCAAATGTCCTCGCACTGGCCGCTCACGCGGCAGAGCTTCTGGTAGAGCTTGGCCGGGTCCTGCCGGCCCAACTGCACCACACTGCGAATGCCCAGCAGCTCAAAATCGCGAAGCATGGCCGGGCCTACCGAGATCAAATCCTGCAAGCGGCGTACTTCAATGTGCATCAGTTCCTCCGGGATTTCCAAGCATCTAGTCTAATTTAGACTAATCGTCCTGGCAAGAGGATTGAGCGAGCTTTAAACCATTAAATCAGGAGGGCGGCGGGAGGCTCTCTCCCGCATTGCGGGATCACCCCACCCAAGCGTCGCAAATTAACAATTATTAACACGCTTATGTTTGTAATTTATTTCTTTGCGCGTCATTATCAGAGTAGCTTGAATTCGACTCTAATTAGAGAGTTGGTCCCGCCGTATCGGATGCGGCAGCAATCCTGAGCTTAGCGGAATACCACCAATACGCTGTACGATGAGAGCTTCCCCTGTTACATTGTCAGCTGCTTGAGAGAGGAGATGAATGATCGTTTACCGTTCATCGTGCTTTCGCCGTGCTCTGCACATTGGCGTGTTAGTCGCTATGGCTGCTTTGTTGTCCGGGTGTGGAGACTCTTCCGCCAAGGCGACTAAGACATCAAAAGGCGGGCGGCAAGGCAACCCCGGACAAGCAATGCCGGTTGCAGTGGCCTCGGTTGAAACCCGCGACCTTCCCGTCTATCTCTCGGGTCTAGGTTCGGTTGAGGCCTTTTACACTGTGTTGGTCAAGACCCGGGTTGACGGTCAGTTAGTGCAAGTCAATTTCAGGGAAGGCCAGGAAGTGAAGAAAGGCGATCTTCTGGTCGTCGTTGATCCTCGTCCATACGAGGTGCAGCTGAGTCAGGCTGATGCAACACTCTTTAAAGACCAGGCGGCGCTGAAAGATGCCAAGGTCAACCTGGATCGTTTTAAGCAGCTTTTTCAGAACGGCGGAGTCATCTCCAAGCAGCAGTTGGATACGCAGGATTCCCTGGTGGGACAATTGGAAGGCGCCATTCGGGCTGATCAGTCACAGATTGACAGTGCGAAGCTGAATCTTACCTATACGCGCATCACGGCGCCCATCAGCGGACGTGTTGGTCTGCGGCTTGTGGATCCGGGCAATATGATTCATGCCGCGGATACGACCGGCCTGCTTTTGCTGACGCAATTGCACCCCATTGCAGTTGTTTTTACGTTGCCGGAAGACAATCTCGCCACCGTGTCCCAGCATATGCGCCGTGGTGCATTGAATGTGGATGCGTTCAGCCGCGACGACCAGACCAAGCTGGCAAGCGGTAAATTGCTGACCATCGACAATCAAATCGACGCCACAACAGGGACGGCCAAGCTGAAAGCGGTGTTTGAAAACCAGGAGCAGGTTCTATGGCCCAACCAGTTTGTGAATTGCCGGTTGCTGCTCGAGGTGCGTAAAGACAGCATCGTGGTCCCCGCCGCGGCCATCCAGCGCGGACCGCAGGGCGCATATGTGTTTGCGGTGAAGGCGGACAAAACTGTTGAGATCCGCAACGTTACTGTAGCCTTGGTTGAATCGAGTTATGCCGCCATTACCACAGGACTAAAGCCCGGAGAAACCGTCGTCACTGACGGCCAGGATAAGCTTCAGGACGGCAGCCATGTTGAGCCGCGCACCGGAGCACCTCCTGCGTCCAAGCCCAATCAGACGGCAGAAGCGAAGTAGTAATGAGCCCATCCCGGATTTTCATTCTCCGCCCGGTTGCCACCACGCTGCTCATGATCGGCGTGCTCTTGGTAGGTATTGTGGCTTACCGCCAGCTACCCGTTTCAGCTCTGCCGCAGGTTGACTATCCCACCATCCAGGTGCTGACTTTTTATCCCGGCGCCGCTCCGGACGTAATGACATCGTCTGTGACTGCGCCCCTGGAAAGACAGTTCGGCCAGGTGCCTGGACTGAACCAGATGACCTCCAGCAGCTCCTTTGGCAGCTCGGTCATCACCCTGCAATTTAATCTGGATCTCAGCATCGATGTGGCGGAGCAAGAAGTACAAGCCGCGATCAATGCCGGAACCACCTTTCTTCCGCGAGATCTACCCAATCCGCCTGTCTATAATAAGGTTAATCCCGCCGACGCGCCCATTCTAACGCTTGCCTTGACATCAGATAGCTTGCCGCTCACCAAGGTAGAAGATCTGGCAGACACCACCCTGGCGCAGAAAATCTCGCAACTCACCGGGGTGGGGCTCGTTTCCATCAGCGGCGGACAAAAGCCGGCGGTGCGGATTCAGGCAAATCCAACAGCACTGGCTTCCTACGGATTGAGCTTGGAAGACGTGCGGACAGTCCTGGGCCAGGCCAATGTAGACCAGGCCAAAGGCGTTCTCGAAGGCCCACGGCAGGCCTTTACTATCAACGCCAACGATCAGTTACTCTCCAGCAATGACTATAAATCCGTTATTGTCGCTTACCGCAATGGCAGTCCCCTGCGGCTGACGGACGTAGCCAATGTGATCGACAGTGCCGAAAATGTGAAACAGGCAGCCTGGATGAACCTGTCGCCCGCGGTGATCGTCAATATTCAGCGGCAGCCGGGCGCCAACATCATCAGCGTTGTAGACCGCATTAAGGCCGTCCTGCCCACATTGCAGGGGGCACTTCCAAAAACTGTGAATGTCTCGATCCTCACCGATCGCACAGAGACGATTCGCGCCTCAGTCAAGGACGTTCAGTTTGAGCTCATGCTTACCGTCGCGCTGGTGGTGATGGTGATTTTTCTGTTTCTGCGCAATCTGTCTGCCACCAGCATTCCCAGCGTTACCGTTCCACTCTCCATTGTCGGCACCTTTGGCGTGATGTACCTGCTGGGCTATAGCCTGGACAACCTGTCTTTGATGGCACTCACCATTTCGACCGGATTTGTCGTGGACGATGCCATAGTGATGATTGAAAACATTGATCGCTTTCTGGAGGAAGGGCATACTCCGCTGGAAGCAGCGCTCAAGGGATCGGAACAGATTGGTTTCACCATCATCTCTCTGACGGTTTCGCTCATTGCCGTGCTGATTCCTCTGCTCTTCATGGGAGATGTAGTTGGCCGTTTGTTCCGCGAATTTGCCGTCACGCTGGCTGTGACCATCCTGGTGTCGGCAGTAGTATCTTTGACTCTCACACCCATGATGGCAGCACGCCTGTTGAAAAACCCTGCCCAGGCAAAGCATGGGAGGTTTTTCAAAGCTTCGGAGCGGTTCTATGAGCGAGTGATTGAATTTTATGGCCGCACTCTGAAGTGGGTACTGAAGCATCAGCCGGCCACGCTGCTGGCCACTTTTGCCGCTCTTGTATTAACAGTCCTTCTATACCTGAAAGTTCCCAAGGGTTTTTTCCCGGTGCAGGATACAGGCGTGATTCTGGGAATTTCTGAAGCCACGCAGAAGATCTCCTTTACCG
>DATDGH010001060.1:0-2107 GCA_036522215.1 Candidatus Angelobacter sp.
GCTACGGACGCAGAGAAACTTTCTCCGGAGCAGCGAGCGCAAGCTGTGCGTGAATTGCTATGGATGCGCCAACAATATTCCAAGCTGGAGATGCCCTCGTCAGTGATCCGCGAGTTTCTGCATCCGCCTGCGTCTCCGGAAAAATGCATCTTTGCGCAGACTACTCTGGTGATCTCAGCCGACCTCAAAACAAAAATCACACCGTGCCAGTTTGGCGGCGATCCGGACTGCTCCCAATGCGGCTGCATTGCTTCCATGGGACTGGCTGCGGTAGGACATCATCGCCTTGCGCCGGGCATCTCCACCGGCAGCATTCTCAAGGCTTCCTTGAAGGTTGGCAGTGTCCTCGGCAAATTCAGCCAGGTAGCAGAATCAAAACGAACGGCGACAGAAGAATTGAAGCCACCAGCCCATGATGTCCTTGCCCAAATCTCGCTGGAAAAAAACGCGGCGGCTGTTGCTTCTGAGGCGCAATCCCTGCACAAGGGCGAGAGCGGTTCTACAGGAATCCCGACGGCCTGATAAGCGGATGCCGCTATTTACTTCCAGGTGATAAGATTCATGCTTTCCATGAAACTCTTACCATTTCTATTTGCACTGTGTTTCCTCGTAACTGCTGCCTATGCATCCATTACCGATCCGGTTCGCGTAGAACAAGGACTGATGTCCGGGGTTGCGGGCAAAAATCCTGAAGTACGCGTATATCAGGGGATTCCGTTTGCAGCGCCTCCAGAAGGCGAGCTGCGCTGGAAGGCCCCGCAACCTCCGGCCTCGTGGCAAGGCGTGCGGGCGGCAACAGAGGAACCGCATGCATGCTGGCAGACGCCGTATCCGGCGGCCGCAGCTCTTTATCAGGCCAAACTTCCGCCGCTGAGTGAAGACTGTTTGTATCTCAATATCTGGACGGCAGCCAAATCTGCCAGAGAGCGCCTTCCGGTGATGGTCTGGATTCATGGCGGCGGATTTACTCGAGGTTCCGGAACCGGCATTGCGTATGACGGCGAAGTGCTCGCCCGCAAGGGCGTTGTTGTCGTCACCATCAATTACCGTCTGGGCATCTTCGGTTTCTTTGCTCATCCCGGACTCACACAGGAATCAGCCCATCATGCAAGTGGAAATTATGGGTTGCTGGACCAGATCGCCGCGCTGCAATGGGTGAAGAAAAACATTGCTGCGTTTGGCGGCGATTCTCATCGTGTGACCATATTTGGCGAGTCTGCGGGTTCGTGGGCGGTGAACGCGCTCATGGCCAGTCCTCTCGCCAAAGGGTTGTTTCAGCGCGCAATCGGGGAGAGCGGCGGACAGTTTGCGCCGATGGATACATTGACAGTGGCGGAAAAAGCTGGCGAGAAGCTGGCCACAACCCTGAAAGCAGACCAGGGATCCGCTGCGGATGCTGTCAAAGCGCTGCGTGCTGTTTCTGCGGAAGATTTGCTTAAGTCCACGGACCATGACACTGCTCGTGCCATTGTGGATGGCTACACGCTACCGCAGAGCGTTGCGCAAGTTTTTGGCGCAGGCAAGCAGAATGATGTTCCTCTGCTGGTGGGCAGCAATGCCGACGAGGGCACTACCTTGGCGCCGCAAGGCGTCAATCTCAAGGCCGCAGCATTTACCAACGGGGTCAGCTCGCGCTATGGAAAGCTGGCTGAACAGTTCCTGAAGTTATATCCGGGGGCTTCGGACGAGCAGGCGGTCCAATCTTTTTACGCCGCTTATCGCGATCAGGCGTTTGGCTGGGAGATGCGTACTTGGGCACGCCTGCAAGCCAGGACAGGACATCAGCCTGTCTATCTCTACTACTTCACCCGCACAGCTCCGGGACCACTGAGCCAGCGGCTCGGCGCATTTCATGCTTTGGAGATTGCTTACGTGTTCGGAAATTTTCCCTGGCCTTTTCCCTGGCAGGATTCTGACCACAAACTTTCTGACGCCATCACCAGTTACTGGACCAACTTCGCCAGAAACGGTGATCCTAACGGAACAGGCCTTCCGAAATGGCCGGCGTATACGGCAAATGCCGATCAGGCACTGGAGTTGGGAGACAAGATCCAGGTGCGCTCTGAAATCAACAAGGCCGGACTGGATTTTTATGACAATTATTTCC
>DATDGH010001061.1:0-7539 GCA_036522215.1 Candidatus Angelobacter sp.
AAAGCGGCCAACGAGTATCACTTCAAACCCGGCCAACGAGGGGCAAGTCCAGGACATTGGATGTTTTATCCTGCCAATGACTGAGAACGCAAGCTAATTCCTTCAGTTGGCCGGATGACTTCCGGTTTGCCCGTCACTCGTCCACAATCCATAGTCGAGCTAGAGAATCAAACTGTGTGCACAGGCTGAACGGATTTTTATCACTTTTTCTGCGGTCAGACGTCCATAATCCTGATATGGCTTCAAAGATGGTCTTGATTTTCGGCATGGCAATCGGCCTGTACACGGGCTCACTGGTCGCCTCAGCCTGTGCTCAAGAGTCTAAGAAGGAAGAATCGCCACGCCCCCTTGGGCGGATGGTTGACCTGGGGGGCTACAAGCTTCATATCAATTGCATCGGCGAAGGAAAACCAACAGTCGTTTTATCCATTGGCGGGGGCGGGTTTTCAACGGACTGGGCTCTAGTGCAATCCAAGGTGGCAGCCTTCACGCGCGTTTGCTCCTACGATCGTAGCGGAGCTGCATGGAGTGATCTCGGCCCAAAACCTCGCACGATGGACCAGGAGGCATTTGACCTTCATCGCCTTCTTGCTGCCGCTGGAGAACGCGGACCCTATGTGGTCGTTGGTCAGTCGCTCGGAGGCATGGTCGTTCGAATCTTCACTGAAAAATATCGAAGCGAAACCGCGGCCGTTGTACTGGTGGACGCATATAGCGAAGATTCACAACTCTTTACAAACGGAAAGATGCAGCGAATGCGCTTGGCTGCTAAGGATCGCCCAGTTCCTGCCCCTCGGACAAGTCTGGCAGCTACGGACGGGATGACCTCGGCCGAGTTGCAAAAAACCGAAGCTTTTGTGAAGCAGTACATTGGGAATCCAAAGATTGATCCGCCTTACGACAGGCTTCCCGAATACGCGCAGCGGGTTCGGTTATGGGCGGTACAGCAGCCCAAGAACTATGCAGAGGATGACGACTATATGGCGGAAATCTCGGCCAGAATGTATGCGGAGGATCAAGTGCAGGAACATCCGCTCGGCAGCGTACCCCTCATTGTTCTCACGCGAGACAAGGACAAGCACGACTACCAAGGGCCACTCACGGCTTCACTCGTGAAGGAACACGAGGAGCAACAGGCCCTGATGGCAAAACTTTCCACTCATGGCAGCCAAATCGTTCTTCCAAATTCTGGGCACCAAATCGAGCTGGAAGCCCCGGACAAAGTCGTCGCGGCGGTCCATGAAATAGCGGTTTACAGCGGGAAGTAATCATCCGTTTTTGGTGACGCGGCTCCAACGCATCGTTTGTATACGCGTAACTGTAGCAATCACTCCTGGATAGTCGGCAAGCCGGAACTTAACTATTTTCCACACGAATTTGTGAATGTCTTTCTCTCGTATCAGCGACCTGTTCATTGCATTGGTGTGTCCTGTTTGGTTCTCCAGGCTGGGATTTCGGAGAGTGTGAAGGAAGCATTGTACTGAAACTATTGCTTAAGCGCGGTAAACAGTACAGTGATCCTTGGGCAAGCCTCAGGATGACAATGGGGCTGGCGGGTGGGCTGAAGAAACGCACTACGCTGGGCGTGGTCAGATGGCTGGCTGGACGGCCTACTATAGGGACGGCTCGATTCGAAGGAAGTGCATCTATGCGCCGTGCGCTAATTACCGCGAAATCTTGCTATCTACTTTTCGTGGTATTTCCTTTGATTTCATCGAGTCCTTTGACTACTTCGTGCATCGGAACTGCGAATATTCTGCAAATCCGGAGCAGGGTCCGTAGCGTGATTGGCTTGCCGGCCTCCACTTTCTGCCAGTATCGAACCGAATACCTGTGAGAAATCATGTCTTCCTGGCTGTGACCAGCGGCCTCGCGCATCTGCTTGATCCGCGCTCCTAAACCCTTGAAGAATTTGGCGTCCTTGTCCACGCCTTGTTTGTAAGCGTGATGGACTAAAAAGAACACGTACTATTTAGTACGTGGTATAATTAGTTCGTTATGGCTATTAGAAAAGCTAAACGTTCGGTCCCGAAGGGGCAATTAGCTGAGATAGGGAACAGGGGACAGGTTACCCGCCGCGGGCCTTCGGCAGGGAACAGGGAGGATAGGGAACTGGCCATAGGCCACAGGCCACAGGGGAAGAAGCAACAATTAACACTCAGGCATCAGCAGTCAGCCACAGCAACAACAAAAGTGACAAAAAAGCAGTTAGCAATTGGCAATTCGCCGTTGGCTAAGGCAAAAGCAAAATCCAGCAACAAACCCCTACGGACACAGCCGAGGGCACCTCAACCCCGTCATGCGCTAAACCGGTCGCGTCGTCGCGCCCAAGCTATCAAGCCCACAAACAAGAAGTCTGATCGACTGTTTCCCGGGCAGCTTGTGCTCCTGGAGCGGAACCTTCCTCACAGACGCTTTGTCGAGTTTCCTTTGATCAAAGGCAAGACGATCGAGAAACTTGAGTTCTTTGCATCGCGCGAGAGTCACAGCTTCACGATTGAGTTTCAGGACCAGACAGCTTTGAGCCTGGAAATTGCGCCCGGCTTCACCGTTAATGCGGAGTTCCAACAGCGGAAGAGAGAAGATATCGAGATTCTGGCGGAATGGCCGCCGATAGAGTCGATTTAGTGAAACCAGCAGTTAGTAATTAAGGCGCTCCGCTGACGCGGCGCGCTGGCCCCGCCTTGCGGGGCAGCGAGGAAAAGACGCTTCACTTGTTTTTAGGTTTCCCAGGGTTGGACCCAGGGCTACATTTAGGTCACACCTACGGTGTTTTCAAATGGCTTGTTTTCGGATTTTGGTGGACGTTTGTGGACGAAATGGACGTAATGGACGGTATGGACTGGGGCGCGAGTTTCGATCCTGGTGATTTGAAGAGCGAGAGCAAAAATCTTTTTAGCCGCGAATTAATGCGAAAAAACGCGAATCAGGAAATTTGCCAAGATTGCCGGAGCTGGATGAAGAGGTGTTTTAGGAGCTCCGCACCTGGCCGGGCTGCGCGCCGTCTGCCTGAAGGCCCGCAGGTCGCAAGCGACTCCGCAGACGCTGATACGCAGCGATTGCGTCACTCCGTGGCCTAATCGCGGCGGGGCAGCGAGGAAAAGACGGTCATTCATTTATTTTTATTTTCCGCAGGGTTGGCACCCTGGGCTACCTTGGGTCACACCTACGGTGTTTACAAATAGCGTGTTTTCGGGTTTTGGTGGACGTTTGTGGACGAAATGGACGTAATGGACGGTATGGACTGGGGCGTGAGTTTCGACCCTGGTGATTTGAAGAGCGAAAGCAAAATCTTTTTAGCCGCGAATTAGCACGAAAAAGCGCGAATCAGGAAATTGCGGAAGAGCAAAAGTGGAGAAACAGAAACAAGGTAAGCGGGGAAAAAGTTGAGAATTGTTGAAACGTTTCTCCCCTCAACGTCACTATCTATATAAGGACGCTTCATTTTGCCGAGGTATAAGGATTCTGTATGTCAGCCGCTACGCTCGAAGCATCGCCATCGGTAATCGAAGCGCCGATGACGTCCGTGACAGCCACTTACAACATGCCCGACGCGTTGCAGCAATTGCTGGACAAGATCGAAGAGCAGCGCGGCGTGGACCTGCGCGCCTCCGAGGACTTGTATAGCCTGAAGTCCGACCTGGAGAGAAGGTGGCAAATCGCCAGTTCTGAGGGGCTTACCTCCAGCACAATGCTCTACCAGATTCTGGAATACGGCTGGAAAGAGTGGAGAAGGATAGGGAACAGAGAATAGGGGGCCCGCCACGGCGGGCCTTCGGCACGGGACAGGGAACCAGCGCGGGTTTCGAAACTCGCTCAGGGTGAAGGCGGATGGGCGGCTTGCGCGCTCGGTCCGCTGGCTGAGGCTTGACCATTTGCTTGCTCGGCAGACGATGTTTGCCATCGCTTGCGGCGGGTTTCTTCCGGTCCTCGAATCATGTCTGCGGCTTTTTCTCCGATCATGATGCAGGCCGCATTGGTGTTGCCACTGGTGATTGTGGGCATAATCGATGCGTCGGCAACGCGAAGATGGTCCACGCCGTAAATCCGAAGTCTTGGGTCTACCACTGACTGGGGGTCGAGTCCCATCTTGCACGTGCCAACCGGATGCCACAATGTCTGGACACTATTGCGAATGTATTGGGAAAGATCGGGAAAAGCCTGGCTGGGAAAGATCTCGGCGGCGATGAGTTTGCTCATGGCCGAGGTATTGGCCAGCTCCCGGGCCAGGACAATACTCTGGATCAGCGTTTGCATCTCGGCATCGGTTTGCAGATAACGGGGATCGATCACCGGGGGATCGAAAGGATTGCTGGATCGGAGGGTAACCTGTCCTCGGCTGTAGGGTTTAATCATGACTCCGGCAAACACCACTTTTGTCGGGTCAAGTTTGAAATTTGGATCGGTGTAGTCGGTCACACCCGCCTGAAAGTGATATTGCAGGTCCGGAGGTCTTTTGGAAACGCCGGACTTTGTCCTGACAAATAAGCCTGCCTCGGCGATGGTTGCTGGATTGGAAACCGGCTGCTTTAACTGGAAGACCGTGGCTGTGACCAAATGATCATGAAGGTTCTGTCCAACACCGGGAAGATCTGCCTGAACCGGTATGCCCATTGCCTTAAGATGCTCTGCCGGACCGATGCCCGAGAGCATGAGTAGTTGCGGAGAGGCGTATACACCGGCGGACAGGATAATCTCTTTCGCGGCCATTGCCTTTTGCGTTGTGCCATTCTGCGCGTACTCAATTCCCGTGGCGGCGCCACTCTGCACCAGTACTCGGGTAGCCTGGGCGCCGGTGAGGATAGTCAGATTTTTCCGGCTGCGAACGGTATCAAGGAATGCGACTGACGTGGCACACCGCTTGTGTTCCGGAGTAATGGTGTACTGGTAAAGGCCGGCGCCATTTTCCTGTCGCGCGCCATTGAAATCCCAATCAGGACCATCGTAATCCAGCTCCACGGCGCCATCCATGAAGGCCCGGGCGACATCCGTAGGGTTGTGATTATTGATTACGCTGAGGTGTCCATGACCGCCGTGGTAATGGGATTCGCCCAGTTCGTATCTTTCTGATTTCTTGAAATAGGGCAACACGTCCTGGTAGGCCCAGCCCTCATTGCCGAGGAAATTCCAATGGTCATAGTCGCGGCGGTTACCGCGAACGTAAATCATGGCATTGATCGAACTGCTTCCACCCAGCACCTTGCCGCGATTGGACATGATCTGGCGTCCGTTCAGGAAAGGCTGCTTTTCTGTCATGTATTTCCAGTCGAGCGCGCTGCCAATGACTTTGCTAAGCGCCAGCGGGTCATGAATGTTGGGATCTGTGTCAGGGGGACCGGCTTCCAGCAGAAGCACTTTGTTTTCGGCATGCTCGCTGAGGCGATTGGCTACCACACATCCTGCGGAGCCGGCTCCGACTACGATGTAATCAAACTCGCTGACTGGTGCAGCTTGCGTCCCCATGGGATTCCTCCCCAGAAGTTGCCAGGGGCTGAATGTGCCAAACATTTACTGCAGGGGTCTTCTTCAGAGGCTCTCGGCTATTTCGCGACCATCGGTTTCGGCTGATAGCCTGGCCTGGCACGTGAACAATCAAGAGACTATCTGGCCGGCTACACAGATGGACAAATTGGCAGGGAGAATTTGCGAAGAGCTAGGGAACAGCGGACCCATTGGGGATTGGTAATTTGTGTAATCGGGTAATTGAGTAATTGAAAGTCAAAATCTAGGGCAAAGCGAATGACTCTACATTAAGTCATTGAGAATCAGCCAGGCGCCAAACGAACAATCTAGGGTCGCACGGTTTTCAGATCACGGCGATCACCGGGGTCCCCGGCCATGCGCCGGTTTTGGCGTGGCGGGGTGGAGGTCACCCGATCACCGGGGTCCCCATCACGCCGGTTTTGCGTGATGGGATGGAGGTCACGCGCGATCACGGCGATTGTTCTCTACACCACCGTGATTTGTTTGCGCAGGTCGCCGGAGAACAGTATCTTCGGAATCATGGCGTGGACGCCACGGACTATGTCTACTACCTGAGTGACCCGGAAACTTCCCGCGATGCTGCATAGGCCGTAGGCATCCAGCTCGGTGATCTTGGCGCGAGTTGCCAGGAACTTGATGGCGTTGCGCGCCGCTGCTGCCATGGCCAGGTTCAGATCTTTGTCCATGCCCAGCGTGATCCAATGGGTTGCGGTTTCTGCGATGGGCCAGGCGAAGTTCTTCTGCTTATGCAGGACCACCTGAATGCGCATCTCCTCCATGCGGGTTTCAAGCGCCGTGAGGCTGATCTCGCCATCGCCTTGCACGGCGTGAGAGTCGCCGGTGAAGAGGAGCGCGCCCGCCTTCCACACAGGAATAAAGAGAGTTGAGCCTTCCGAGAGTTCGCGCAGGTCAATGTTGCCGGCGTGAGGGCCCGGAGGAACGGAGCTGGTGACTCCTTTTGAGAGTGGAGGAAAATAACCATCCGGCGGCGCCACGCCCAGAGTTCCCTGAAACGGCTGAAGCGGAACATTGATGTTGGGCGCAAATTGGGTCTTCATATTCTTGAGATCAAGGTCCACGTACTTAACCTGGCCGTCGGGAAAATCGTCGGGCAGGAGACCAGTCTTAAGGGCACCGGGATTGTTGAAGACCGCAGCCCAGGGAAATGGACGGAATCGTCTGTAACGCACTTCCAATACATCCCCGGTTTCAGCGCCTTTCACGGCAATGGGACCGATAATGGAGTGCGGTCCGCGACCGGGATTGCTCCTGCGCAGTTCAGCCAGCTTGTCTACAGGAACTCCCGGCTGCATCTGATTCAAAAAATGCGACCAGGTATTGGTGTAGCTGATGGTATCGCCGGAGTCGATGGTGAGGATGGGCGGTATGGTTGTGTCAAACACCCCCAAACGCACGGTCTGGTTGCTCGACTCGACCACGTGAACCTTGCCCTCATCGCCGCTCTTTTGCTTTTTGTCGTCATGCTTCTTGTCGTCGGTGGCGGCGGCAGTCATGGCGTTCGCCACTTTGGAAAACGTCATTTTGTTGAACCAGGGTCCCACGGCGGCGAGCGCTCCCATGAAGCTGCTGGCGCGCAGCAGCTTGCGACGCGAGCGTCCACGCACGGTCAGATAGCTGTCAAGAGTCCCCTGCTCGATTTCGTCCATGTGCAGCAGGCGGTCCGCCGAGCGCCGGGTGACGGTGGCCTCTTTGATATCTTCACGAACAATTCCGGTGCCTTGTTCTTCGCCGCAGCCAAACAGGTTGCCGCAGTCGTGATGAACGGGGTTCATGGAATGAGATTCATGGTCGTGCTGCTCTGACATGACGTTCCTCCAGAAGAATTGAGTAATTGGGTAATCTGGTAATTGGGTAATTGAAACGCAAAAGCAACAGCAAAGCATTTTAGCCGCGAATGAACGCGAATAAACGCGAATAAAGAAAGCGGACGCCCAAAATCTACGACACGCCGGGACAGGTTGCCAAAATTAAAACCAAGACCAAAAAACAACGGCCAAACACTTAGCCGCGAATGAACGCGAATAAACGCGAATT
>DATDGH010001062.1:0-6503 GCA_036522215.1 Candidatus Angelobacter sp.
GCTCCGGCTGCACGCGCGATCAGGTAAAGGCTCGCGCACACACTTCTCCCTCGGCGCTCGCCCTCGCTTGCGCAAGCGCCGATTACACTCCTCCGGCCCGTCCGCGATCTGAATCGCGGGCGCGGCTTCTCCCGGCAAAGCCGGGATTTCGACCGAAGGCTCCCTCCCGCCGGGCGGGATCCGCTCCGCAAAGGAAGAAGCAATCTAGTTTCTTCCTCAGCGACACTGCTCGCTTCGGTCAGAATGGCCTGCCGTGGTGCTGCGGTTTTCTTCGCGCAGCACTGCGTTTATTTAGTTGTCAAAGATCGTTACGGGAACCACAAAGTCCCGCTCGCCCTGGGGCGATTTGTCTTACAGTTTCAGAATTGCATGGGGATGATGGGAAGTCAATAAAGTGCTGTCGAAAGACTGTCAGATTTACTGGTTTTAACCAGTGCGACAGGCAACAGGCCATAGAAAGGCAGTATTTAGCAATTAATTGGCACTTGGCGATTGGCCAGAGCTGGGCCCGAAGTGCAAAAGCAACACCGTTACCACAAAGGCCATCCGCCACAGCGGGCTGGCTACGGGAAAACCCTCCGGGGAGCAAAACCTACTACGACCCGCATAAACATTGGGTAAAGCAAGCGCCGGAGGCGCGGAACAAGGTTAGCCCAGGCTGAAACAGTTTTTGTCTTGAAGCCTGGGGTGGCCCAAATAAAATCTCACCCGAGCCCTGGAGGGGCGGCACATGTTCTCGGGAAAACCGCAACACCTCTCTACCGCCGAGGACGCCGAGGACGCAAAAGGAAAATCTCCGGGAGGGCAAAACCCTGGACAAGGGAACAGTTCATCGACAACTCACCGGCACCGTCGGCGAGCCGCACTTTTACAAGAAAAAGGAAGGAAGGCATCAGGGGACAGATACACGGCTGAGAGATTTTTTTTCGCTTTTTATTTGCCTGTGCTATGCTTTGTTTCAGGGGTTATAACTGGCCTACGAATCAACATTGAAGGTGCGATTTCAAGGCGGCGGCTAGAAATCCACAGATGCACCAATTTCAGGGTAGTGCTATGACAACACTTGTAAGCTACGATCTAACGAAAATGCAACGATCTCTTTTTGCTGCTCCTTCCGCCACCAACGGTTTTCGCGATTCGTCATTCGCAAAAAACAAAAGCCTACCTCTCCATCGATGGGTTCCCTGGGTAGCGGGATTTTCTGCCAATTTTGTACAGGATTGTATCCAGAGCTACCTGCCAAACGCCGATGAAAGGTCTTGCGTGCTCGATCCATTTGCAGGCGTCGGTACAACTCTGGTTGAGTCATACTTGCGCGGCTTGAATGTAATCGGATTCGAGATTAATCCGTACGCCGCTCTTGCCACCAAGCTCAAGCTTCAAGCGATGGATATTTCGGTTCGGCAATTAAACCGAGAAATAGAACGATTTGGCCGCTACATGGAACGAGCGGAAAGCGGACCCGCAAAAGGAACCCGCGTTCTCAGGTTCCAACGGCTTCAAAGGTCTAACAGGACTTCAGCCGGGTAGAGTCGTGAGTGCACTCTGCTCATGAGTTAGCAGCGAAATATCAAGATACATCATCTTGCTGCTGATGAGGGTATACGGATGCTCCAGGTCCGCTGGATACATCTTCTTCCAAAGCTCTCCCGACTCGGCAGCATCTTCAACCCGTTCGAACGCCGTGCCTGGATCCTGCGTTGGCACATCAACGAAAGAAAGGCCCACTTCCGCCTCGTCATGAGGATCTTCAAACACGAAATATACCCGGATCATCGCCTTCTCCTTTCTGAGTATTAGCTATAGCTAACTTTCTCCCATTTGCACCGCGAATCCGTTTACCGGATCACAAGACGCCCGACATGGATGGCAGCCACCAACATCACCAATCCCAGCAGGACTCTTCCGGTCGAATCATGAGCGAGCGGTTGGCGAACAGACATACGCTTCCCGTTGATAGTCACTCCAATAAGCCAGTTACCAGTCCACTTGAAGTCCCCAACCGTTGCATGCTCGAGTTGAGCGTGACAGTTTGCACATAAGATTAGAAGGTTGGTCGGATGATGGCCGATTTTCGGGTCGAGGTGGTGTATCTCAAAATATGGTTCCCCGTTTCGTTTCTCAAAAGTGAAAGAACAGAGCTGACATTTTCCATCATGTAATTCACGAAGCAAAACGCGGATCCCAGAAGGTACACCCTCGTGACGCTCAACCGCACCTGGCAGTACGCTTGGACGCGGCTGCCGTGTCGATTCGCGAGCAATTCTCAGCAACTCCTGCTGCGCCACGTGCCTCGGCCGTTTTCTTGTCAGCTGTGACAGCGTTCCTAATTCCCGCTCGGCCTCAGAATCCGTCCGTGCGGTTTTAAGCTTTTCTCTACTCCGTTGTTCTTGGCGTTCTAGTACGAACCGGTCCAACGCGATCCTATATAACCATTTGTCTTGGTCTTCGAGGATGATTGAGATCAGGTCTCCCTCGTGCACGTTTCTCTTCGAAAACCAATGACCAAGTCCAAATATCCGACTCTCCTTGACGATTGGGTCGTAAGGATGAAACGTCAGTCGCCTCGCCTTTTCACCGTCGTCAAAAACGACTTCGATTTGGCCCTTCTCACTGGGAAACCAGTCCTTAAACTTTCGCGGCACGGCGAGCAAGCCCTTGTTTAGGCGGCTTGCAGACGCGCGGATTGTGAAACGACGCTTGTCGGGACTCACGTTCGTAACGCTCTCGCAGGCTCATTACACTTGTCACTTTACAAGCGGCTAACATTCTACTCAATCCCGTCTTGACGTCCATACGATTAAAAGCAGGACCGAAACGAACAGTTTCGTCCAAGTGGGGCACTCCGCATCCGGTCACTATTGACAAGATCTATATCTATCGGGAATACTATTCCCGAATGACATATTCGTCAGGACAGGTCGCTCGTAAGCTGGGCATAGGTATCTCGACGCTCAGCAAGTACATAACTAGAGAGAAGCTCCCGACGCCCCGGTCGGTAACGACCGGCGGTATCACCGTATATCTCTGGACCGACGCCGACATCGAACGCGCACGCAAACTTCTGCCTAAGATCAAGAACGGCAGAAAAACGAGGTACAAGAAGCAGAAAAAGCAAGCCAAAAAGAAGTAAACCAACAGCAGATTCCTCGTCCCATTAGGGACTCGGAATGACAGTCAAAATCGGGCAGCGCCCGGTGCTTTCGACACCGAACGCGCCCTAACCAGATCGCCTATATGGAGGCAACATGGCTATCATTGACGGTAACCCACCACTTGGCAATTGGCAATTACGCCCCACCAAACTCCACGCCTACGAAGCCCTGCAAACCATGAACCGCTGTTTTGAGGCCACACTCCTCAGCCTCGAACGGCTGGAGCATCTCGGCCTCTTCCGCCTGGAATTTCTAAACGCCTACCGGGTCACGCTGGAATACACCCGCGCTCAGGCCAACGACGAACTCATCCAGACCCTACAGGACCTAGAGCAGGATGACGCAGCCCGCCTCGAGCGCATGCATGATGAATGGAACAAACAAAACCGCGATCCCGAGGACGTTTTCTTCCACGCCATCGAACGCCGTCAGGAAATCAAAGAGCAGATGCGAGAGTTGCAAAGCGCCCTGCAACGTCAGCATCCGAAAAAGAAACCCAGCCGAGCCAAATGACTTCGGCGGCCACAAATTGTCATTCAAGCGGCCCTGGAAAGAGCACTTCACTCCAGTGCTCTTTTTTGTTCTCTGAGTGGCTTTGTCTGAAGAAAGGCAGCCATTGGTAATTAGTAGTTAGTAACTGCCACCCCGCCACGCCAAGAGCACCCCAGCAAGCGCAAAAGCGGCGCTTTCTGGGACCCTGCGAACAAGGGCGCGCAAGCGCGCTGGCCTCCGCGGCAACAGGATGGACGAAATGGACTCAATGGACAAACTGGGCTACGGATGGACAAGGTGGGGGTTGACGCCTCCAATGGGTTGGAATAGAAGGTAACCATGAAGAAGATGAAGCGCCTGTTGTTGGGTTTTCTGATGCTGGTTTTGGGCCGTAGTAGTTGTCAGGGACCGGCTCCGGTGAAGATCATCAAGATCAGCGTGCTCGCCTCCGGAACCATCTTGCTGGACGGAAAGCAAGTTGAGATGAAAGATCTTGAGGTAGTCCTCAAGGACGCAGGCAGCACAGGCGGAGCCGTCTGGTACTATCGCGAATCAGCCGCCGCGGAGCCGCCCCCACAAGCCAAGGAAGTTATCTCTCTCATTATCAAGAATCGCTTGTCGATCAGTCTTTCCACCAAGCCGGACTTTTCTGATTATGTGGATGTAAAGGGAGTCTCTCAACCCAGGACCCCTGAAAAGGATCTTCCTGCCCTATTTAATCCTCGAATGCCTGATGTTCAAGCAGTTCCTGATATTGAACAAATCTTTGCCGATGCAAGGAAGATGGCGGCCGATAAAAAGCCTCGTGCCGTAGTCATGATCACGCCAAGCCGTAAGCTTAGTTTTGTAACGGTGCCCGAGTCGCCGACGAGGGCTGCAGCCGCGGGTATGGAATCCATTGTCCCTTCCAACGTCAAGCGTAATATCGCCGTTATTGGATATACCGGATTTGCCCAGGAAACATTTGCCTCGACGAGTTTAAAGGATGCCAACAAGGCCATACCTTTTCTGGGGATACTCCTTGGCTTGTCGTCCATCGGGCACTCCGTGTGGATATTTGAAGGACATGGCACCGCGATTGCCGCTGGCTGTCGCGATGCTGACCTGCTGATCGTAGATAGCGGTATGCTCCCCTTCCTCCCGCGAGGCTGGCAAGATGAAGCCGCCAAAGTCATGCGCAATCCAAATATCATGGTGCACGACCGCGCCGCCTTCCAGCTCCGCATAGTCACAAAGGTTGGCAAAAGTAACCGCCTGGAATTCCGCGATTGACTTATCTTCGCCTGCACGCTTTAGAAGCTGACAGCCAGCCAATGGCCAGCAGCCAGTAGCTTTCTCCCATTGACACTTGCAGTCACATGTGTCACATTATGCATGTGACACTGTTCCGCTTCAATCTCCGTCCCGGGGAATCCATCTTTGACCAGGTAGTTTACGCGGCGACGAAGGCGTTCATCGGTGGAGAATTTCAGCCGGGGCAGCCCTTCCCCTCAGTCCGGGCCCTGGCGGCGGAGTTGAAGATTCATCCCAATACCGCGCACAAGGTCATCCAGTACCTGATTCAGGAGCGCTGGCTGGAGGTGCGGCAGGGAATCGGAACTGTAGTCGCCAAGCCGCCGGAAGCCCGCGCCGGAGACCGCAAAAAGCTGTTGCAACAGGAAGTGGAGCAACTGGTGGTGGAAGCCAAGAGAGTCGGCGTGGAACTGGACGAGGTGATTCAGGCAATCGAAAGCCAATGGGCCAGGCTGGACAAGGCAGTGGAGGTGGGCCGCAAATGATTCAGGTAAATGGATTGTGCAAGCGCTTCAGACGCTTTGAAGCCCTTCACGACGTACGTTTTTCCGTTCCCCAGGGCAGCGCCTTTGCTTTGATTGGCGCCAACGGAGCAGGCAAGACCACCTGCATCAAGATCCTGATGAATATCCTGGAGCCGACGCGCGGAAAGGCCACCGTGCTGGGAATCGACTCGCGCAGAATCTCTCCTCGCGAATTGAGCCAGATTGGGTACGTGTCAGAAAACCAGGAGATGCCCGGGCGACTCTCCGTAGCCGAGTTCTTCGACTACCTGCGTCCCTTTTATGAGCAGTGGGACCGCGGGTTGGAGGCGGAAATTCGCCGTCAGTTGAGCCTTCCGGCAGACCGCAAAATCGGCAATCTTTCTCACGGCATGCGTATGAAGATGGCGCTGGCTTGCGCTCTGCCGTTTCGTCCTAAATTGCTGGTGCTGGATGAACCCTTCAACGGGCTCGACCCGCTGGTCCGGGACGAGTTCATGGAAGGCTTGCTGCACCAGGCGGGCGAGATGACCATTCTCATCTCTTCCCATGAACTGCAGGAGATCGAAGGAGTAGCCAGTCACCTGGCTTTTCTAGACGAAGGCAAGCTGCTGTTTGTGGAACCCATGGCGGACCTGAATGAGCGCTTCCGCGAAGTCCACGTCACCTTTGAGCACGAAGCAGCTTTGCCCCGCAGCGCGCCGCAGGAATGGTTGCGGCTTCAGGCCTGCGGCAATGTCCTATCTTTTGTAGATACGCAATTTTCTGAGAGCACGCTCTCCGAGCAGATCGAATCGGTCGCCGGCCCGCCAAAAAGGATTGACGCGCAGCCAATGTCGTTGCGGTCGATTTTCACAACTCTGGCGCGGGCCGCTCGCAACGGCGACATGGGAAATCCCATCGCCTGGTCGGGCGGACAGGCAGCTCGAGCCGCAGAGATGACGAAGTAAACAGGAGCGCATCATGGTCTGGCACATTTTCAAAAAAGACTTGAAACTACTCTGGCACATTGTCCTGGCAGCGAACGCGCTGCTGTGGACCATGGCAGTGGCGCTTGTCCTGGCCAGACGCTGGAACAACC
>DATDGH010001063.1:0-6862 GCA_036522215.1 Candidatus Angelobacter sp.
GTAAGAGGCTGCGGGTCATTTTCGAATAAACTGATCTAACATTGATTCGGGCCAGCCAAAATTGAAACGGCCATGCTCAGGATAAGCATGGCCGCCATGATTTTGTTGGTTGTGTTTTCTCGCTAGAAGATGATCTTGATAGCGAGTTGCATGTTAAAGGCTTCGCCCGGGCCGATTCCGGGAGCGCCGTTGAAGTCGCCAATGGTGTCGCTCACCAAGCCGAATCCGGCATAGGCCGGACTGCCGGGTGCAGCACAGACGCCCGATGCACCCTGCGGCGTGCATCCACCAGTTGGCACAGATCCAGGCCCGGAAGCCAGATTGACTCGGTTGAACAGGTTAAACATCTCCGCGCGAAGCTGGATCTTCAGCCGCTCGGTGACAGAAATGTTCTTGAATACTGAGAAGTCCACGTCTCCGTAACCAGGCCCGTGAAACTTGTTGCGTGACACGTTGCCCAGGGCATTTCCCGCGACAATGGGGCCAGTTGGACAAGTTCCGGCTCCGGCGGCGCAGAAAGCTGTCGGATTAATCCACAGTGTACCTCCGCCTGCTGCGGAGAAGTTATGCGAGACCCCTGCAAATGGGTCACCAATCAAGCTCAGGCCCGAGAGAACCTCATCGTAGGGTTGTCCCGAATGCCAATTCATCAAACTGCTCACCTCCCACCCATGCGTGAGGAATTTGGGGCCGTGCGAGGATCCGGGTATGTCATAGGTCATGGCCACAGTGAAAAGGTGCCGCGTATCATAGTCACCGTTGCCGTAATCCAGCTTGACGTTGTTGGTAGCGTCAGCTATCACCGCCCTATACTCGCTGATCTCGTCCAAGGTGTGTGACCATGTGTAGCCAAATGTCGACGTCAGGCCATGCCAGGACCGAACCTTAAAAGAGGTTTGCAGCGCGTTGTAGTTGGATGTTCCTACGCTGTTAAGCTGGAGGATGGAGCCAAAGTTAGGAAACGGAAATACTCCCAGATTGTTCGGTTGATTGATGTTCGTGACCACATTCAGTTTCCGTCCCTCGCTGCCCACATATCCTACCTGAAGCACAGAAGACTTACCGAAGCCCTTCTCCACCTGCAGGTTGTATGTGGCGAAATGGGGCGTGCGGAAATTCTGGCTCACGGTAAACAGATCCTGCCCGGGCGTCGTGGTGCACAAGGGGTCTGTGCAAGGAGTGACTCCCAGAAAGACTGGATTGCCTCCCGCGGTAATTGTTTGCCAGTTATATGAGGTCTGACCGAGCCGGTTCGTACTGTACGTCGACACCGGAAACGCGCCAAACGGGTTGCCCTGGATGCCCGAGGCCGCAGCGATGGGTGGGCGGAAATCCAGGAAGGGGTTCATATTGATCTGGTCAAAGAAAATACCAGCGCCGCCGCGTACAACAAAATCGCCTTTAGCAGTTGGCTGATAGGCGAAACCAAATCGCGGCGCGAAATCATTCCGGTTGGGCGGGAATATGGAACTAATCCCATTGCCCTGGACAACCAATCCCTTTCCTGGGATAAAAACCGCGAGGTCTTTGCGATCACTATGAAGTGGACCGAAGTACTCATAGCGAAGACCCAGGTTTAAGTTTAACTTTCTGGTAAGTTGCCAGGCATCCTGGAAGTACAGGTTATAAGCGTTTACCTGAACGAAGCGCTCCGGGTTTCCTACCGCAATCGCGGAGGACGAGACATCGCCGGCAAGGAAATCCGCCAGTGCCTTCGTAGGTGTATCAATGGCGTCCGCTGCCCACGGGCCTTGAGTGCCGTCAAAAACAAATTTTCCCGTCCCACGGCGGTGATAGAACTCGTTCACCCGGGCTTGGCGGAACTCGCCTCCAAAGCGCAACTGGTGCTTGCCAACAATGTAGGAAACAACGTCGGTGAGATGGCCGGTGATGTCATTGCGGCCCTCCGGCGGTGTAAGTCCGATCTGCTCAAAGCCGGTGATAGCGATGTTGGGCGCGCCGTGAATGGGCACGCCGTTATTGGTCGCATCCGGGCTCAGGAACAGGCCCAACGCCTTGGTGTCGAAGCTGTTGTTGAAATCGTTAAAGATTTGATTGAAGTAATTCACGCCCACCAGCACTTGGTTGGTCAACCGTGGCGAAAAGGTGGAGTTCAAAATGACCGAATAGTTGTAGACATGGATCGGGGCGACCTCGAAGTAGTCCTTCAAATTCGAGCTGGCCGTTCCCAGTGCTGGACTGCCGCCCAGCGGCGCAGTCTGGCTGCCCTGGCCTCCGAACCAGTGGGCCGAAAGATGATGCTTTTCGGTGAGGTTGAAGTCGAACTTCATCGTGCCGTTGTAGCTATATCCGGTGGAGGCAATGGGGCTGAAGAAATTATTGATGGTTCCAGGCAAGCCCCCAATGAGGCTTCTGGGCCAGAATCCGCTGGGACCTATCAGTTTTGCTGAGAGCGAACTCTCGGGAATTCCGTGCGCAGCCAGCACCGCCAAAGACTTATTGATCCAGGCATCCGAGGGTTCGGTGGCCAGGCCCGATAGCCCGATGATGTACTGCTGTTTCTCAAAAGTGAGGAAGTAGAATGCCTTGTCTTTGAGGATGGGCCCGCCCACGCTGCCGCCATAGTTCAAGTTGCGCAGCTTGGGAGCGTTTGGATTCTGGGCACTGGGAATGAAGAAAGGTGAGGCAGCACTCCAGGCCTCATTCCGCTCGTAGAAATAAGCCGTCCCATGAATCCCGTTGGCGCCCGACTTCATCACCAGGTTGACCGTCCCGCCCGCGTTGCGACCAGCTTCCGCGCCGTTCTGCGTCTGCGCCGAAAATTCATCAATGGAGTCAATGGGGAGAATGACGCCGGCAATACCCGAGACACCGCCCTGGTTCACCGCTGGAATGTTGTGCCAGAAGTCGTTGTTATCTACGCCGTCAATTTGCCAGTTCATCTGGTTGGGTCGGGTGCCATTCAGGGAGCCAAAGCCGCCGACAGAATAACCGCCGTAACCGGGATTCTCAGCAATCAACTGCGAAAAGTCCCGCCCGTTCAGCGGAATGTCCTGCACCACCTGAGACTCAATGGTCTGGGTTTGCGTAGACGTAGTGGTGTCCACTGCAAGCGCAGCGGCCGAAACTTCAATCGTAGTGACCTCCTTGGCCACAGTAAGCTTGACCGGTAACGTGTAAATGGAGCCGGCGAGTACCTGCACCTTGTCCACTGTCATAGTGGCAAATCCAGACGCCGTGATGGTTACCTTGTAGGCTCCCACTGGGATGTCTTGGAATGCGAATTGACCGTCACTGGTGGCGACGGTGTTGTGATCGATGCCGGTTGCTACCTCTGTAGCTTTCACCTGCGCGTTGGGAACAACCGCTCCGGATGGATCGGTCACAGTGCCGTTGATTGTCCCTCGGAATGTCTGAGCGTTTGCCACACTCAGAGTTAGAAAAAAAGCTAAAGCGAAGAGACCGTACGACAGGCGTTTCATAAGTCCTCACTCCTTGTTTTCATTCTGACCGCTGCTCCACCTTGAGGGTCCTCGTTGCTTTGCCGCACACAATACTTCCGCTGTTCCTTCAATGTCAAGCCGTGTTTACGAGTTCCATTATAAGAATTTCGAATCCCACCAATGCGTACTTCCTAAGGGTCGGGCAACCTTCCGGAGGATTGATGGGTTTAGCGGCACTTGGCTTTTGCCTTTGACTTTGACTTTGACTTTGACTTTTGGCTTTGGATTTTGGCTTTGACTTTGACTTTGACTTTGGCTTTGGCTTTGACTTTAGATTTTGATTTTGATTTCGCTATTTGCTAATTGCCAATTGCTAATTGCTTATTTCAGAATATAGTGAGTACCCGCACAACGCCTCCCCTCTCCTTGACAACTTAGGAGAGAGCCTGTAGCCTCCTAATTATCTTAGGAGGCAATGTGGCCAATCAGGCTCAGATTCTTCCCGGCACTCTGGATCTTCTCATCCTGAAGGCTGTCTCACTGGGACCTCTGCACGGGTACGGAGTCCTTCTGCGCATCGAGCAGATTTCCCATGGCGCGATACTGGTGGAACAGGGTGCGCTCTATCCGGCGCTGTTTCGTCTGGTCCGCCAGGGGCTGCTCAAAGCAAGTTGGGGGACATCTGACAACAACCGCCGCGCCAAGTTCTACGAACTCACCACCGCAGGCCGCAAGCGTCTGCGCGAGGAAGCCGATAGCTGGGGCCGCCTCGTCACCGCCATGGCCGCCGCCTTGGGCGCACTTCCGGAGGAAGTATGAAACTCCTGGCTTCACTTCGTTCGCTGGCAGCTACTCTGTTTCGTCGATCTAATGTTGAAGCCGAGATGGAAGAGGAGCTTCGCTCGCATATCCAGCAGCGCGCTGATGATCTGGAGCGCTCGGGAGTCCCGCGCAAAGAAGCAGAGCGGCAGGCACGCATCGAATTCGGCGGCTATGAGCGATCCAAGGAGGAGTGTCGTCGAGCAGTGGGAGCGCACTTGCTGGAAACCTTGCTCCAGGATGTTCGCTATGGCTTGCGCCTCTTGCGCAAATCCCGGGGATTTACTGCCGTTGCCATTCTCACTCTTGCCCTTGGCATCGGCGCCAATACTGCAATCTTCAGCTTGATGAATGCCGTCATGCTTCGGTCTCTTCCCGTGCAAAATCCACAGGAACTGGTGCAACTGCTCAGATTCAATCCAGAGGGAAGAGGTCAGCCGACATCCAGCTTTACCAACCCTCTTTGGGAACAAGTCAGAGACCATCAGGATCTTTTTTCGAGCGTCTTTTCCTGGAGCGCCGACCAATTCGATCTGGCTCAGGGCGGCCTGGTTCATCCTGTCAACGTTATATTTGCCAGCGGCAACTATTTCAACACACTGGGAGTGCCTCCCGCGGCCGGCCGCCTTTTTACCACTGCGGACGACCAGCGTGGCTGCCCCGCAACTGCCGTCCTGAGCTACGGTTTCTGGCAGGAACACTTTGGCGCCACGCGCAGCGCCGTGGATAGCACGCTTTCTCTCGACAATCATTCTTTTCAGGTGATTGGCGTCAGCTCCCCTGGTTTCAATGGTGTAGAGGTTGGGCGCAAGTTTGATGTGGCTATTCCTGTCTGCACTGCTGCCGTTTTTGACGGAAAACAATCGCGGCTCGATATCCGCGCCTGGTGGTGGCTGAATATCATCGGCCGTGTCAAACCAGGCATCAGTCCGGAGCAGTTGAAGGCGCGCCTCAATGTTCTTTCACCTCAGATGTTTGCTGCAGCGGCGCCCACCAAATGGAGTCCGGCCGATCAACAGCGCTTTGCCCGAACACTTCTGGTCAATGTTCCCGCTGTTTCGGGGATTTCTGACGTGCGCATCCAGTTTGGACAACCGCTCAAGATTCTGATGGCGGTGGTCGGGCTGGTCTTGCTGATTGCCTCCGCCAATCTCGCCAGCCTCATGTTGGCCCGTGCCACCTCCAGAAACAAAGAGATTGCTGTTCGCAAAGCTCTCGGTGCATCCCGCTCTCGCCTGATTCGCCAGTTGCTCACCGAATGCGTGCTTCTTTCCTCCGCCGGCGCTCTCCTGGGCATCTTTTTTGCGCGATGGGGGGCTGCCTTGCTGGTCCGTTATATCTCCACCAGGAAAGACGGGGTCTTCCTCGACCTTTCTCCTGATGTCCGAATTCTTGCCTTTACCGCCGGCATTGCCGTGTTCACAGGGCTTTTGTTCGGCGTTCTTCCTGCCTTCCGTTCCACCAGAGTCTCGCTTACCGCAGCCATGAAGAGCGGCCCAGCCGGGGAAACTGCGCAGCGCAAACTCATTCGTCCCGGGAAATGGATTGTCGCCTCTCAGGTTGCTTTCTCGCTGGTTCTGGTGATGGTTGCCGGACTCTTTCTTCGCAGTCTGGTCAAGCTCACAACATTGGACATTGGTTTCGACCGCAGCAATGTTCTTATCGTCAATGCCAATCTCAAGACCAGTGGAGTACCGCCTGAACAGCGGTTGTCCGTTGGCGACGAAATTGAAAGCCGCCTTCGCGTTCTTCCCGGCATGGTCTCCGTCGGCAGGTCCGTTCGTACTCCTGTAAGCAATTGGGAATGGAATCAGTATGTTGAGGTGGATACGCCAAACCCACCTAAAGGAGACGACGCGCTCGCCTATTTCAATTTTATTTCTCCCGGTTACTTTCAGACCCTGCGCACGCCTCTGCTCGCGGGACGCGATTTCCATGAAACCGATACCAAAACCTCCCCTCCCGTCGTGATTGTGAATGAAGCTTTCGCCCGCAAATTACTGTCCAATAGCAATCCGGTCGGAAAATACCTCCGAACCCTCGATAACCAAGGTAAGCTCGGCGCCCCAATCCAGATCGTCGGCCTTGTAAAGGATTCCAAGTACGAGTCACTTCGCGAGGACACCTATTCCCAAGCGTTTTTTCCCATGTCCCAGCTTTGGCAAAGTATGGATGAGGAGAATCTTGAGCTGCGCACTGCCAGCCGCCCTTCTGACCTGATTTTGCCGGTGCAGAACGCGATTGCCCAGGTCAACAAAGGTATCTCTCTCGATTTTCATTCGCTCGCGGAGCAGGTGAACGACTCCATCGTGCAGGAACGTCTTCTCGCCACTCTGTCGGCTTTCTTTGGCGCGCTCGCTCTGCTCCTCGCCATGATCGGTCTTTACGGATCGCTTAGCTATCTTGTGAACCAGCGACGCAGTGAATTTGGAGTACGCATGGCCCTTGGGGCGCCACCGGTTTCCATTCTCGGATTGATCATGCGTGAGGTCGTATTGATTGTTTTTTCGGGAGCATTGGCAGGAACCATCCTCTCTCTACTCAGTATCCGAACGGTTGAGAGGCTGCTTTTTGGACTCAGTGCCTATGACCCAACCACCATGCTCGGCGCAATTGTGACACTTGCTGCCGTCGCGCTG
>DATDGH010001064.1:0-2117 GCA_036522215.1 Candidatus Angelobacter sp.
AGCGGAGTGACCGCAGCCACGCCCAATGAGGCGGAGATTGAAGAAGCCTTGCGCATCAAGATCGGAAACGACCATGACAGCCTGTTGGCAGCCGGCAAGGTGATCCTGCAGAAAATGAAATTGCAGTCATTGCTGATTACCCGGGGCAAAGATGGGATGGTGGTCTTTTCGCGCGGGCAGCAACCGGTAGCCATCCCTATTCACGGCTCGGATGAAGTAGCAGATGTGACTGGCGCCGGCGACACAGTGATTGCCACCTATACCGCCGCGCTGGCCACCGGTGCGGACCCCGAATCGGCAGCCCGTCTGGCCAACTACGCAGGAGGCATTGTGGTAATGAAGCGTGGAACCGCCACCGTAACTCGCGATGAATTGCTGCGCGCTGTAACCAGCTGAGTTCAATGTGACCGCTTCATCGACCAATAAAATCTTGTCGCAACTCGAACTCGCCGCCCGTGTGAACCAGTGGCGATCCGCCCGAGAAAAAATCATCCTCACCAATGGCTGCTTTGATCTGCTGCACGTTGGCCACATTCGTTACCTGCACGCCGCCAAAGAGCTCGGGGGCCGTGTGATTGTCGGCGTGAATTCTGACGCCAGCGTCCGCGCGCTTAAAGGCGAAGGGCGGCCGCGCACTCCTGCGAACGAGCGCGCAGAGATTCTGGCCGCCCTCGAAGACGTGGATGCAGTCACCATCTTCGATTCGCCTGACGTGCGTGACCTGGTTCGGCTGCTGCGTCCCGACATTCATGCCAAGGGTACGGACTACACCATTGACACCGTGCCGGAGCGCGACATCGTCATCGCCTGCGGTGGCCGAGTTGAAATTGTCGGCGATCCCAAAGATCATTCCACTCGAGAGATATTGAGACAGGGAGAATGGCAAAAATCCTGATCGTGCGGTTAGGCGCAATGGGAGACATCCTTCATGCCTTGCCGGCGGTTACAGGAATCCGTGCGGCCCTCCCGGACGCAACCATCGGCTGGCTGGTCGAAGAACGGTGGACTGATCTGCTGGGAGCCGGTGAAAATAAGCCGCTCGTCGACCTCATTCATGCCGTCAATACCAGGCAATGGCGTAGCGCCTTTCTCCATCCCAGCATCGTGGGCGAGATCCGCGCCGCCAGAAAGGCGGTTCGATCAGTCCACTACGATGTTGCCCTGGATCTCCAGGGAGCAATTAAATCAGCCTGGTTTGCCCGCCTGACGGGCGCTTCTCGCACAGCAGGCTTTGTGGACCCCCGCGAACCGGCCGCCAGGTTCTTCTACTCGGAAAAATTTCCTCGCGCCGGCGAGCATGTGATCGAACAAAATCATGCGCTGGCCTCCCAGGCGCTCAGGAGCTATCTGTGCGGAAAAAATCTGGACCTGCTGGCGCCGCAACTTCCTCGTGATCCCGCGGCTGAACTCTGGGCGGAGGCCGAGATCCGCAGGCTCGGCATCGCCAGCTTTGCCATCGTGAACCCAGGCGCCGGCTGGGGCGCCAAGCAATGGCCGCCGGAGCGTTACGGCCACGTGTCACGGGAGCTGGCCCTCCATAACCTGAAAACTCTGGTAAATGCAGCGCAAGGAGAAGAACCGCTGGCGCAAGAAGTGATCGCGGCGAGTCAGGGCCACGCCTTTGCCATCTCCTGCACCATCGGACAACTCATCGCCCTCACCCGTCGCGCACGCCTGTTCATCGGCGGCGATACCGGCCCGTTGCATCTGGCTGCCGCGCTGGGCATTTCTGTGGTGGGCTTGTTCGGCCCAACCGACCCGGCGCGTACAGGCCCCTTCGGCGCACCCGCAGTGGCCCTGCGCCATGAGGAGAGCAAAACAACTTTTTCTCATCACCGACAGCCTGACGAAGGCCTGCTGAAAATTACCGTCGATGAGGTAGTATCGGCAGCTCGCCATCTTCTAAGATCATGAAGAATTTGGTAATTGGGTAAGTTGGTAATTTGGTAATTGAAAATCAAAGGCCAAATCTCGATGCGACCAGGGCCGTCAAGGGCAAACCTCTTGGTTGGTTTGATCTGCGCAGATCTGCACAAATCTGCGGCGCCCTTCGGTTTTAAAATTACCAACTTACTAACTCACCAATTTACCGAATTAATCAACCTGTTCCCTGTTCC
>DATDGH010001065.1:0-4993 GCA_036522215.1 Candidatus Angelobacter sp.
TATACGTTCGCGCTACTTTCATCTCCGCGCCGCTCTCCACCACGTCCAGGTATTCGTGGATGATGCGCATCACGTTCAAAAGCTGGCGCTTGTATTCATGAATGCGCTTGACGTGGACGTCAAACATGGAATCAGGATCGATCTTCAGCATGGTGGTCGCCAGCACTTCCCGGGCGAGCTTTTCCTTGTTGCGACGCTTGATCTCCAGGAACTCTTTCTGGAAAGCCGGATCGGCGGCGGCCTTCTCGATCTGGCGTACCTGCTCCAGGTCCGTGATCCACCCTTCTCCCACCGCGCGCGTCAGCAACGCCGCCAGATCAGGATTGGCTTTCAGGATCCATCGCCGCGGCGCAACCCCGTTGGTCTTGTTGGTGAAGCGCTCCGGCCAGAGCTGGGCAAAATCCGGGGCCAGTGAAGTCTTCAGCAGTTCCGTATGCAGCTTGGATACACCATTCACCGCATGGCTGCCGAACATGGCCAGGTGGGCCATGCGCACATGCTTCTCCGGCGCTTCTTCAATAATGGACATGCGCCGCTGCCGGTCCACGTCCGCCGGCCAGGTGCTGGCCACGGTGCGCAGAAGCTGATGGTTGATGCCGAAGATGATCTCCATGTGGCGGGGCAGCACGTGTTCCAGCAGCGGCACCGGCCATCTCTCCAGCGCCTCGGGCAGCAACGTATGGTTGGTATAGCCGAGCGTGGCCTGCGTGATCTGCCAGGCGCGCTCCCAGGAAATTTCGTGCTCATCCACCAGCAAGCGCATGAGCTCGGCAACGCACAGGCTGGGATGGGTATCGTTCATTTGCACCGCAACTTTTGCGGGGAAGTCATCAAAGCCGCTGTGGCCGGCCTGGTACTTGCGCACGATGTCCTGGAGTGAACAGGCCACCAGGAAATATTCCTGAAGCAGGCGCAGCTCTTTGCCGGACATCACCGAGTCTGAGGGATAGAGGACGCGCGAGATGTTTTCCGAAGCAATTTTCTGCTCGACGGCGCGGATGTAGTCGCCGCGATTGAATATCTCGATGTCGAAATCTTCCGACGAGCGCGCCGTAAACAGCCTCAGGTAGTTGACGGTCTGCCCGGCATAGCCCGCCACGGGCATATCGTTGGGCACGCCCACTACGATTTTGCAGTCCGTCCAGCGCTGCCTGCGATTGCCCTCAGAATCGCGCGTGTGCTCGATGCGTCCATAGATGGGAACCGCGCACAGTTCCTGCTTGCGCTCAACATAGAACGGCGTGCCTTCCGCTTTCCATAGATCCGGTTTCTCGCGCTGATGTCCGCCGACAATCTCCTGTTTGAACATCCCGTATTCGTAATCAATACCGTAACCAAATCCAGGCATGGCCAGAGTGGCCAGAGATTCCAGGAAGCAGGCAGCCAGCCTACCCAGGCCGCCATTGCCCAGACCGGCATCGGGTTCGGCCTCCAGCACTTCGTCCAGCTCGATGCCATAGTCCTGCTGCAATATGCTGCGACAAGATTCGTCCAGGCGAAGATTGCACAGGTTATCGCTGAGCCAGCGGCCCATCAGAAATTCCATGGAAAGGTAATAGAGACGCTTCACGTCCTGGTCGCGATAGCGTTGTTCCGTCTCCAGCAGGCGGTCGATCACGCAGTCGCGGATGGCCAGAGAGACAGGCTTAAGAAGTTCGCGTGCCGTCAGATCAACCGCCGGCTTCGCCAGGGTATAGCGGATGTGCTGCCGGATGGACTGCCGCAACTGCTCGGGGTCAAAACATGCTGTGCCGTTCAACAAAGGAGCGGACATGTAGGATTTTTAAGTATGGCACACCGCCGGGCATTGGTGCATTGCGTAAAAGCCCTATTTTGATCGGGTCATCGGGTCATCGGGTCACCAGGTCATCGGAAGAAACAACTCAAATGCCAGCAAGCACTACTGATTCTATTCTTCGATTTCGGCCGCTGAATGCCAAACGCCAAGAAGTCCGTTTATGATGCCACAAAGACAATGGCCAAAATGCGGCCTAAGCGAGCTTGGGATGCCGTTTGTGCCAGTCTGTCTGCGCCTGGAAGATTCGCGCCGCCTGCACTACCTGGGCGTCATCCAGCGGACGGCCGATAAACTGAATGCCGGTGGGCAGTCCGACGTGGTCAAAGCCACAGGGCACGCTGATGGCCGGCAGGCCGCAGATGTTGCCGATCCCGCCAATGGGATCGGCAAACGTGAGCGCCTCATCCAGGTTCGCGTCCAGCCTGCTCGCGGTCACCGGCAGCGTGGGGGCGACGAGCACATCCACCTGGGTAAACAACTCAGCCATCTTCTTCTGCAGGATCCTGCGAACGCGTTCGGCAGTCATGTGATCAGAGGCGCTGATGGCTTCATTCATGTAGCCGCCAATCCGTCCCAACGGATCATTCAGTTCACTCACTCTGCCTGACTCGATCAGCTCGCGAAATGCAGCAGCGCCTTCGACGGAAACAATCACGCCGGCAGCAATCTCCCACGGACCTTCCGGCAAGCTGATGTTGCTCACCTTCAGCAGCCTGCTTTTTTCCAGAACCTCGCGCGCTGCATTGGCGTTGCTGGTCACCTCGGGACCGGGCTCCTTCCACTGATTGACGATCCAGCCAACACGCAGCGGTTTTACCGGCGGCGCCGCGCCCGGGTATTTGGCGCCCTGGGCCAGAGAGCCCGCATCCAGCGGATCGTAGCCGGAAATCACTTTAAGGACCAGGTCGCAGTCGTCTGCCGTATGGCACATGGGGCCGATGTGGTCCATGGAATAGGCCAGGGCCATGGCGCCATAGCGGCTGACGCGGCCGAACGTCGGACGCAGTCCGCTGATGCCGACAAATCCTGAAGGACAGATGATCGAACCCCAGGTCTCCGTACCCAGGGCAAAGCTCGCCAGCCCGGCACCGACAATCGCCGCTGAACCGCTGGAAGATCCGCAAGTCCAGAATTGCTCATTCCAGGGATTCTTCGCCGGCCCGCTTGCGGAAGCCGATGCATAGCGATAACCCAACCCACCTGCCAGTTCGATCATGGCCGCCTTGCCAATCAGCACAGCTCCGGCCTCTGTGAGTTTTTGGATCACGGTAGCGTCATAGTCGAAGCGCTGGTCTTTATAAGGGCGCGCGCCCCAGGTGGTGGGATAATCCTTCACCGCCAGCAGGTCTTTGGCGGCATAAGGAATCCCATGCAGCGGTCCCCGATATTTGCCGGCGGCAATTTCCTTTTCCGCCGCGTGCGCCTGTTTGAGAGCGAGATCCGGAGTCAACGTGGCATACGCGTTCAGGCGCGCTCCGATCTTCCGGCTGCGCTCCAGGTAACTTTCCGTAAGCTGGACGGATGAGAGTTGACGCAGCCGGATGCGACGGGAAAGCTCGGTCGCGGGAAGAAAGAGAATGTCTTCGCTGAGCATGGCTATTTGTGTTTCCCCTCGCGATAAAGTTGGAAGACGGCGGCCGGCTGATCGCCGTTGGTAAGCGTGAAGCTGCGCATCTTTTCCAGACCATCCTGGGTTTCGGCCATCACCTTGCGGATGTCGGCTTTTTGCTCGTCGCTCAGGCGGCTGCCGTATTTGCGAAAGAGCTCTTTGAGTTTCATATCCAGCTCCGCCCGCGCTCCGGGCGAAAGCTTGGCCGTCGCCTCAGACTGCGACTGCGCGGGAACCGGACTGGCAGCCTGGGCTTCGCCTCCAGGCAGCAGAGCAGCCGTGGCGGCCACGGCTGCGCCTATCGTAAACTTGCGCCGTGAAATGGCAGTTTCCTTCGATTCGGGCATCTTCTCAACTCCAAGCAGTGCGAATTATGGAAAATTCGGAGACTACATGAACCCGCTGATAAACGTCAACGCGGCAACTCTGAATTGCATCCTATAAAATGCCACTTCGTCCTTCCGAATATGCCCAACTGGACAACTTTCGACGACGAGACTTCTGCCGCTCTTCGCTCCAGGCTTCCGGAGCCGGCGATAACTCAACAGCCCGTGCATTTGGCCCTGGAACACATATTGCAGCGGGGAGAGACACTGGTAGCTGTGCTGCCCGGAGGCTTGCTGGATCAGGCAGCGCTGGCTGTCTTCCGCTGGAACCGCGTACCGCCCGTCAGCCCGCCCGCGCCAGCGCGGGTGTCCCATAGCCGTCCCGGAGGGTTTCTGGGCTTGAGTGACGAACCTGCCTTTGAGGATGAAGAGATTCAGGAAAAGAAGAGCTGGTGGAAGCGGTTTTGGGATGGATAGGGCTTTTGGCCATTGGCTAGTTGGCTTTTGGCCTCCGACGTTGACAGCTTGGAGCCGCTAATCTGGCAGGGTTGCACAAACAAAAACAGTGCCAATCTCAAGGTTTCTTCTTCCCCAGCTCTTCCAGTGAGGGATACGACGACGCGGGTACAAAAGTATGCTCAGGTGGCTGCGGTCCGCTTTGATAGGCTCGCATCAGTAGCTCCAGAGCAACGTCCATGGTCAACGACGTGACCACGGCTGCAGTCAAAATGCCTCGGTCTACCAGTGGTTTACTTTGGCTGGCAAGACCAGCGGCCGTATAGGGCCGCGCGAGCCATTTGTCGCGCTCCTCGCCTTGTGTGGATTCCTGAAAGGCTTTTCTCGCAGCCTGAATGAAGTCCGTGTTCTGAGATGAGATCAAGTCAACATCTGCGGCATGAACGGTGGACAAGCGCAGCCAAGAACTGATTGACTGCATGGCGTTTTGCTCCGTCCACTCGATCTTCAAAGTTTTTATCCGGAGATTCGAAGCTTTGCCGCTTTCAATGCCCTCAGCCCGCCGCGTCGCCAGGGAATTGCTCATCGGTCCTCGCAGATACAAGACCGTGCCACCCTCAGGCAAGCGCGCGCTAAACTGCCGCGCCTGCAACTGGCCGATTCCGATATGGTCCTGGGAAACAGCAAAGACCGGAACTTTCTCTGGCCGTGGAAGGCACCGGCGAGGCTGCCGCCAAGCCGGAACTGACAATTGCGCCCGCGACGCTCAGATTTGGAAATGTGGCTGTGGGGAGCAATGGAACC
>DATDGH010001066.1:0-8827 GCA_036522215.1 Candidatus Angelobacter sp.
GGTTGCAATCTGCGAACAGATGGAAGACCCACGGCTGGCGAAGAAGCTGGTGCGGCGCGAGGTCACGCGCGTCTTGACCCCGGGGACGGCGCTGGATGGCAGCATCAGTTCTGAGGAAAACAATTTCCTGGCCGCGCTGGCGCGCGCGTCCGGGGCTGTCGGACTCGCCGCCCTGGACCTCTCTACCGGCGAGTTTCGCGCCACAGAATTTCGCGGTGACAACGCTGAGCGGCGCATCCTGGAAGAACTTCAGCAGTTGCGTCCGCGCGAGGTGCTCTATCCTTCGTCTCTCCCGCTATTTGATCAGGCGCCACAGATCACGCTTCAGCAGGCGGGAGACCGAGCACGCTTCACTGAAACGCCTCTCGAGGATTGGGTATTCTCTCCGGACTATGCCGTTCCCCTGGTCGAAAACCAGTTTGGTGTGCTCTCCCTGGAAGGCTTTGGCCTGGGAGGTCGTCCGGCGGCAGCCACCGCCGCAGGTGCGATCCTGCACTACGTCCGCTCCACCCAGCGCGGGGCGTTGGAGCATGTGGACCGCATCGGCTTTTACGATCGCCAGGAATGTCTGGTTTTGGACGCCGTCACCGTTCGCAATCTGGAATTGGTTGAGCCGCTCTTCGCCAATACCGGAAATGAGGTCACACTCTTTCGCTCCCTGGATGCCACTCTGACCCCAATGGGCAAGCGTCTGCTGCGCTCATGGATGCTGCGCCCATCCATCAATGCCGTTGAGATCAGCAAGCGGCTCGACGCGGTCGAGTCTGGCGTCAAAGAGTTCATGGCCCGGGAGGAGCTGCGTCGCGCCCTTGAAGGCGTAATGGATATCGAGCGGCTGTTGAGTCGAGTTACATTGGAAACCGCGAATCCCCGAGACTTGCTGGCGATGTGCGCTTCCCTCAACCGGACCCCACTGATCAAGGTCGCTCTTTCCCGGCTGCATTCTGTTCGGCTTCAAGAACTCAATCTCCTGCTGGACGAAATGGCCGATCTTCGCCAGCGAATCGAGCGCAGCGTAGTCCCTGAGCCTCCTCTCACCCTCGCTGATGGCGGAGTCATACAGCCGGGCATTGATCCTGAACTGGACGAACTGCGCAACCTCAGCCGCAACAGCAAGCAATACATCGCGCGAATTGAAGAGCGTGAGCGACAGCGCACCGGCATCAACTCGCTCAAAATAAAGTTCAACTCTATTTTTGGTTATTACCTGGAAATCAGCAAAGCCAACCTGCACCACGCACCTGCTGATTATGAGCGCAAACAAACCCTGGTGAACGCCGAACGCTTTACCACGCCCGAATTGAAGGAATATGAAGCCAAGGTGCTGGATGCGCAGGAGAAGATCGTCGAAATCGAACGCCGCCTGTTTGCCGAGCTACGCACCGCCATTGCTGCTGAAGCCAGGCGTATCCGTCAGACATCTCTCTCCCTGGCGGAAGTTGATGTTTTGACCTCAATGGCATTCATCGCCCAGAATCGCGGCTATTGCCGTCCCGTTTTCGATGATTCAGGTGACCTCGAGATTATTGACGGACGCCACCCTGTGCTGGAGCAGCAGGAACTCACCGGCAGCAACGATCGCTTTGTACCCAACGATGTCTATCTCAACGCCGGCACGCATACGATCCTGCTGATCACTGGCCCCAACATGGGTGGCAAATCCACCTATCTACGTCAGACTGCGCTGATTGTCCTGATGGCGCAGATGGGGTCATTTATTCCTGCCCGAACCGCGCGGCTGCCGGTTGTAGACCGCATCTTCACTCGCATCGGCGCCAGCGACAATCTGGCGCGAGGCCGTTCCACCTTCATGGTGGAGATGACTGAGACCGCCGCCATCCTGAATACGGCCACTTCGAAATCTTTAGTCCTGCTGGACGAAATTGGCCGTGGCACCGCTACGTACGATGGATTGGCAATCGCCTGGGCGGTGATCGAATTCCTTCATTCCACCAGCCGCGCCAAAACTCTGTTTGCCACCCATTATCATGAGCTGACGGAGTTGGATCGTCTGGATGGGGTGAAGAACTTTCATGTCTCGGTCAAGGAGAGCGCAGGTGGGATCGTCTTTTTGCGTAAGGTGGAACCGGGCCCGGCAGACCGCAGCTATGGGATTGAAGTAGCCAAGCTGGCCGGACTGCCTCCTGAGGTAGTAATTCGCGCCCGCGAAGTGCTACACGAGCATGAAAACGCCGAGCATCAAACCAGCAGCCATTTGTCTCCAGCAAGACAGGACATTGACGCCTCTCCCGGGATGCAGCTCACCATGTTCACGCCTCTATCACAGAAGATTGTGGACCGCCTGCGTGATGCCGACCTGAACAACCTCACACCGCTGGAAGCGCTGAACTTGCTGAATGAGCTGAAGAAGCAGATCTAAGAATCGGGGCATCAGTCGAATCAGTGATGAGACTTTTAGCAGCGGCTCCTATATCACGGCCAGCGTTGTGCCCCGTGTAGTACTCTCGCAATCTCCACGATTTCATCTTGGATGCGGTACACGACAATAAAAGGCAGCGGCGACAAAATTAGTTCACGGGTCTCTCCGACACGACCTGGCCGACCTAGACGCGGAAAGCGCTTCAACCCAGCAATGTTTTCGGAGATTCTCTGCGCGACACGCAAAGCGGCGGTGGGATTTTCTTCACGTATATGATGAATAATCTGAGCGAAGTCGTCAGCAGCTTCTGGCGACCAGCGGAGCTTCATTAGGAGCGAAACATCTGGTCGATCCGGGCCATCACTTCGTCATGCTCGAGGAATTCGCCCCGATCCAATTGCGCAAGCCCTTTTCCCACTTCCTGTCTGAACCACTGGTCATGCTCAAAATAGGTCTCCACCAGTTCTTCGACAATTTGGCCGGCTTGGCGACCTGATTGTGATGCGATCTGCTTCAGCTTGTGTTCCAGCTCCGGCTTAAAATGGATCTCCATGCTGCAAGTTTAGCAGAAGAGCAGCAGTTGGCATTCAGCCAGTAAATACTTCATCTCGCATTTTCGCCGTATTCGCGTTCGTTGGCGTTCATTCGCGGCTAAAATCGATTTCAATGCCAAAATCCACCAAGCTGAGTCTGCAACAACAAGTTGGACAATTGCTCATCATGGGTTTTGATGGCGTGGGCATGGATAACAAGCTGCGGATCACGCTGAGCGCTCTCCATCCAGGCGGCGTAATTCTCTTCCTCCGCAACATTGAATCTGCCAAGCAAACCTGGGACCTGCTGCGTGAATGCCAGAGCACCGCCCGCTATCCCATGTTTTTGTGTGTGGACGTGGAGGGCGGAAGAGTGGACCGGCTGACGAACGTGATTGCCCCAACGCCCTCAGCGGAGAGCGTCTTTGCTACCGGCAATCCCCGGCTTTTTCGCATGCACGGCAATATTCTTGGCCTGGAGGTGCGTGCGCTCGGTTTCAACACTGATTTTGCTCCCGTGTTCGACCTTGGCCTGGAAGCCTCGCGCTCCGTCCTTTCTTCCCGCACCGTATCGGCAAGTCCCAATCATGTGGTTCGTTATGCCCGGGAATTTCTGCGCGGGTTGAAGGCCGCTAAAGTTCTGGGATGTGGCAAACACTTTCCCGGACTCGGCGAAGCCAACCTCGACACTCACAAAGAACTTCCTGAGATAAAAAAATCCTGGAAGAGGATGTGGACAGAGGACCTTTTGCCGTACCGCCGGCTTCATCGCCAATTTCCTTTTGCCATGGTCGCGCACGCATCGTATCCCGAGGTCACCAAGGACAAACTGCCAGCCTCGCTCTCGCGCAAGTGGATGAACGACATTTTGCGCCGCAAGATCGGCTACCGCGGCCTGATCGTCTCCGATGATCTGGAGATGGGCGGCGTCCTGGCTGCCGGATCCATCGAAGAGATTGCTGTGGAAACCATCCGCGCCGGAGCAGATATTTTCCTCATCTGCCACAATCAGGAATTGGTGTGGCGGGGCTATGAAGCAGTATTGCGCGCCGCGGAAAAAGATCGCCGATTCGCCGCCCGTGTGGCCCAGTCGGCAGCGCGTATCCTGACCTTCAAGCGGCGCACGCGTGAACTCCATCACTTCGCCGCGGAACCAAAAGCCCGAGTGATCGCAACTCTCAAGAAAATTGCCTCCGACTTTTCCAGAGTGATCGAGGAGTTTCCAGCGTGATTGTCGCTGGCGTGATGAGCGGAACCTCGGCTGACGGGATTGATGTCGCCTTGGTGCGCGTTTTGGGCCGGGGATTCAACTTGCGCCTTAAGCTGCTCACTCATGAGCACTTCAGCTATCCCGTGGCAGTCAGGGACGCGATCCTGCAAGCCATGAACTCCATGCATGCCAGCGTGGCGGACTTGTCGCGTCTGAATTTCCTTTTGGGCGATCTCTACGCAGAGGCCATACGAAAGACGCATCAAGGCGGCGGCAATGAAAAACTAGATCTAATCGGCTGTCACGGCCAGACGATCTACCATCAGGGTGACCGTGCTTCCTACTTGGGAAAAAATATTGCCTGCACCTGGCAAACGGGAGAAGGCGCAGTGCTTGCCGAGCGTCTGCGCGTGCCTGTGGTCTCTGATTTTCGCCCGGCAGATATGGCCGCCGGAGGCAAAGGCGCTCCACTGGTTCCCTTCCTTGATTATGTGCTTTTCCGTGACCGCCGGGTCGGACGGATCGTTCAGAACCTGGGCGGCATCGCCAACCTCACGGCCATTCCCGCGAATGCCAAACCGGAGGATGTAATCGCCTTCGATACCGGACCGGGAAACATGCTCATAGACCAGCTCATGCAGCTTCTTTTTGACCAGCCCTACGACCACAATGGCGACATTGCCGCCACCGGACACATTCTTGAACCAATACTTGAAGAAACGTTGCGTAACCCATTCTTTCGCCGAAAGCCTCCGAAAACAGCCGGACGAGAGGAATTTGGCCGCGAGTTCGCAAAAGACTTTCTCCAGCGTTGCGGCGACGCACCCAGGGAAGACGTGATAACCACGGCTACTGCGTTGACCGGAATCTCCATCGCCGATGTTCTTAAGAAGTTGGTTCGAACGAAAGGCAGGTACCGGGACTACATCGTCTCCGGTGGTGGAGTCGCGAACGAAACATTAATGTCAATGTTGGCCATGGGGGCATCCGCACTTAGACTAAATCTCAAACGCACTGACGACTTCGGCATCCCCAGCCAGGCCAAAGAAGCCGTCGCCTTTGCCGTGCTGGCCTACCAGACGTGGCAGCGCCAGCCCTCAAATATTCCATCCGCTACGGGCGCAAAGAGACCCACGGTTTTGGGAAAAATTTCGTATGTGTAACCACAAAGGACACGAAGGATTAGTAAGGTTAGTCATTCGAAGTGAAACCAGGAATCTGCTTTTTTCTTCTCTTAGCATTCCTTCGTGTCCTTCGTGGTTAATCGTTGTTCTTTGTTGTCTCGCGTGTGTGTCCTGCTCCTCCACACCACCTGATCCCAACACCGTGGTCGTGCTGATTGAATTCAGCCCGAACAATCTTGATCCCAGGGTAGGAGTGGACGCGCAATCAGAGCGCATTGATGAATTGCTGTTTGATTCCCTGGTGCGCAAAGACGATCACTTTAACCTCCAGCCATCGGTAGCGGAGCGTTGGGAGACGCCTGACCCCCAAACCTACATCTTTCATATTCGTCATGGCATACGCTTTCACGATGGCCGGTCGCTCACAGCCAGAGACGTGAAGTGGACGCTTGATACTCTGCGCAATCACAGCCTGAAGACCCCAAAAGCCACCACCTATGCACTCCTGGACAAAGTGGACACTCCCGACGATTTCACTTTGACCCTGCATCTGCGCGAGCCAAATGCCACCCTGCTTTGGAATCTCTCCGATGGGGCTTTTGGCATTGTGCCCTATGGCAGCGGGCCGGACTTCAACCGCAATCCAATAGGCTCCGGACCTTTTAAATTCGTGCGGTTCGATATTGACAACCAGGTCATCATCGAACGCAACGACGGCTATTGGGGTGAGCCTGCTCGGGTCCAGCGGGTGCGCTTCGCCGTGGTGCCGGACGCCACCACCCGCGTGCTGGAGCTGCGCAAGGGCAGCGCTGACTTTGCCAGCAATGCCCTGCCGCTGGACATGGTGGCTGCATTGAAAAAGGAAAAAGACCTTGAACTGTTGCAAAGCCCCGGAACAATCCTGATGTACCTGGCCTTCAATCTGAGCGATCCTATTTTGAAAGATGTGCGCGTGCGCCAGGCGCTGGCCTGTGCCATCGACCGCAAGTCGCTGCTCCATTATCTGTTCCGCGATGCCGGCCGCCTGGCGGACAGCGTCCTGCCGCCGGAGCATTGGGCCTACAACGGCAGTGTTGCCCACTATCCGTTTGATCCTGCCAGGGCTAATGCTCTGCTCGATGCAGCCGGTTATCACCCCGGCAAAGACGGCATACGCTTCCACTTGACTATGAAAACATCTACGGATGAGGCCCCGCGCCTGGTGGCAGCCGTTCTCCAGCAACAGCTCAGGGATGCTGGCGTTGCTTTGGATATACGCACCTTTGAATTCAGCACTTTTATGAGCGACCTCGAAAAGGGAGCGTTTCAACTTTATTCATTGCGGTTGATCGGAGGCAACCAGGATCCCGATGTGTTTGAAGGCTTCTTTCACTCCCACAGCTTTCCGCCCAATCGCTTTAACCGCGAACGTTACTCCAATCCACAAGTCGATCTCTTGATCGACGAAGGGCGCAGCACTCTGAATCAGCAAACTCGCAAAAAGGTTTACGGAGAAATCCAACGCATCCTGGCCGATGAGCTTCCCTTCATCGATTTATGGTATCTCGACAATGTCATGCTGTACTCCAGGCGCATGGCAAACGTGGAAATGAATCCTTCCGGAAACTATGACTTCCTCACGCAAGTCAGGCTGGCTCCGTAGACACCTGGCACCTCGAGGATGGTAGTATCAAAGCTTCGCATGCAAATCCTCTTCGTGGGCGACATCTTCGGCAGTGCAGGACGCAAAATCTTCCGCGACCACATTCCCCAACTCGTAGAAACGCACAAAGTCGATCTGCTCATCGCTAATGCGGAAAATGCGGCCGGAGGCTTTGGCCTGACTCCGTCGATCGCCGAAGACCTTTTCGACCTCGGCTGCGACGTGCTTACCACCGGCAATCACATCTGGGACAAACGCGAGATCATGGAATACTTCAATTCCGCCAACGGCAATTCCCGGGCGCGTCGCGTGCTGCGCCCTGCCAACTTTGCCAGCGGCGTCCCGGGCATCGGTATATTTGAGGGAATTACGAGGAACGGACAAAGCTATGCGGTCATCAATCTGCAGGGCCGGGTCTTCATGCAGACGCCGGACGATCCCTTCCGCAAAGCAGACGAGCTGCTCGCCCAAATCACCAGCAAAGTCATCGTGGTGGATATGCACGCTGAGGCTACATCAGAAAAGATTGCCCTGGGATGGTATCTGGACGGCAGAGTCACCGCCGTCCTGGGCACTCACACACACGTTCCCACGGCTGACAATCGCGTTCTGCCCAAAGGCACCGCCTACCAGACTGACGTGGGTATGACCGGCCCTTATGACAGCGTGATCGGAGTGGAGAAAGAACACATCCTGCAGCGGTTCCTGACCGGCCTCCCCAGCCGTTTTGACGCTGCCAAAGGTGATCCGCGCCTGTGCGCTGTGCTGATTGAATGCGACCCCACCACTGGCAGGGCAAACTCCATTCAGCGGATCATGCTCGGAGAATGAAAAAGGCAGCCCGGTAAAGGCTGCCTTTTCCACATATCCTTGCCTTACTTCTTTTTCTTCCGCACCGGATGATGCACAGGTGCCGGTTTGGCTGCCGGCAACGCGGCTTTCTCCATCGTGAACATGAAAGGATCAGGCGTGTAATTGGTGATTACGCCAACGATCTTGGTCATGGTTCCTGGGGCTGGCGGCTTGGGCGCCGGCCTTGTCGGCTTGGTTTCGGACTTGTCCAGGATAATGTGTATGTCCGCTTTGTTGGCCGCCTGGTTGTCGTCGCTGATTGCCGCTTCGATGGCGTCATTGGTTGCCGAGATGACCTTGATGGGAATCTCCAACCTGGCTTCGCCGTTCTTTTCCATGTCCTGGATGGACTTCCAAACCTTATCAGCAGCATCCTTGTTGGCGGGTGAGCAATTCGCTTTGGACAGAATAAATTCCTTGTCACTGAAGCCGAGACCCGCTGGATCATTCTGCTGCACTGCCTGAACCGCCAAGTCGCATGGTGTCGGCGCCGCTTTGATGCGGGTAAGGAAGTCTGGGGGCAACTTGGTCTCAGTCGCCGTTCCTGCAACTAACTGGTCCCAGCCATCCTCAGCGCCGTGAAACTTCTTATATTTCGCTTTGCAGTAACCCACCATCCCCTGCACCGCCTGCGCGTTGTTTTGGCTCTGCGCCAGTTGTATGGCTTTGCTGCAGTACCAGAGGCCATTTATATCAACGGGATTCGTCTCCAGCAAACTCACGGAAAGCTGGTACACATCCTGCAGACTGGTGGGATCGAGCTGAAAGGCTTTTTCGTAGAAAGTGCGCGCGCCCGCATTGTCCTTGTTCTGCAATGCACAAAAACCGGCAGCACCATTGAAGATGTCCGCCATCTGAGTCCGCAGCTTCTCAAAGTCCGCGTCGGACATTTGCGGATCCTTCTGCCACGTGGGCAACTGCTGGAGTCCGGTTTGCGACATCGTGCACATTTCCTTGAGCGCCCCAGCCGCTGGGCCGCCGCCTTGTGTAGCAATGTTACGGTCGATGGCCGTGACAATGGCCAAAGCACGAATGTGGTTCGCATTCAAGGCGAGGATCTGCTTTGCTTTCTCTACCACTTTGGCC
>DATDGH010001067.1:0-2789 GCA_036522215.1 Candidatus Angelobacter sp.
CTTTATTGACTTCCCATCATCCCCATGCAATTCTGAAACTGTAAGACAAATCGCCCCAGGGCGAGCGGGACTTTGTGGTTCCCGTAACGATCTTTGACAACTGAATATTGAGGCGCTTAGAAGGCGTGAGCGCCGTGGGAGCCTTCTGCCGAAATCCCGGCTTGCCGGGATACGACGTGCTGCGCTAACTGAACCGCAGCACCGCAGCAGGCGAAAGATCTGCTGTTCGGGAGAAGTGTATGCACGCGCGTTAAACAGGATCGCGCGTGCATCGGGAGAAGTGTGCCCAGCCCTCGGGAACCAGATAAATTGTTGCGCGAAGAAAAACCGCAGCATCACCGACCATTCTGAGTCGAGGCTCAGGTTCGCCGAGCGAAGAAACTAGACTCTTCTTCCCTGATCGCGCGTGCAGCCGGAGCAGGTGTGTCCGGCTTCCGCCACCTTTAACCGTTTGTCCCGCGACAGACACGGAACAAAAAAGCCCTCAAAAAGCAACTAAGTCCTGGGTTGCCAACAGCTTGCGCAGATGTCACGGATGCAGCATAGGTCTTTTTGCAAAAATGTTTAACAGGTAGTTAACTCTGCTGGTTTTACCCATCATTGAGGATTTTAAAAAAGTAGCGCTACCAAAACCCCTCCCGCTACCTCTGCCGCTACCAGGTTTTCGCTTTACTTTCAATAAGTTAGAGCGAAGGTAGCGGCAGTAGCGGCAAAAAGGCCTTTCCTGAAAAAGGTCTGAAATCCGGGCAAAAACGGGGGGCGCTTTCGAATTTTTGGAAGTTGCTACACCTGCTCAAAGAGGTCCTCTGCGGCCTCCGTGGTAGAAGGTTTCGGTGTCGGCTTGCTTTCCTGGCCTGCGACTTTACATTGCCGCTAGCGCTTCCCCTGTTGCGCAATCTCAGCCAGATATTTCTCCATGCGGAACGCCGCAGTGCAAACCTCCAGGATCAGCCGGGCTTGCAGCACATACAGGAAAAAGAAAGTCGGGGCGAAGATGAGGATAAAGGTTTTAGGATCGATCTGTGGAGGCGTGCCCTCCTGGCTGAGGTAAATCAGGAAAATGGCTATCGCAGCCGCGAGGACAATCGACACCACGAACAACACCTTGACCACCGGCATTCTGGCTTCGTTTTTGAAGGTCACATCGAACAATGAACCCATGGAATCGCGCGGCGGCGGTGGGGGCGGGGGCGCATACATCTGTTGCGGAACGTAGGGCTGAGCTTGAGGAACAAAGGGATGCGGCGTAGCCGGAGTACCTCCAGCCGGCTGCGTTGGCGTGGTGACAGCGCTGACCGGCGTGCCGCAGCTGGCGCAAAACGTTGCATTCTCGTGCAGTTGAGAACCGCATTTTCCACAAAAGGCCATTTCTTTCCTCCCGATAGGGTTTGCGTAAATTTACAAGGGGGATGGTGCGCAACAATATAGACAGCCAGCCAGCGTAACCACAAGAAGTTTTTTGTAAAAGAGCTGCTAAAAGGAGCACTTGGTATTTTGTAGTCTAGTAATTAGGAAAGCAAAGACAAAAGAACTCTTGGCCAAAAGCTGAGAGCCACATACCAAGAACCTGATTCCCCACTTTCTCCTTGTATTTGCATTCTGCCGTGCCATACTGGACAGGTGATTCGACGGGCAACAATCCTGGTGCTGGCCGCGGCTGTCTCGTTGTGCGCGACGCTACCGGCGCCGGTCCGCGCCGCGAGAAGCCATGAGATTCCTGCAATTATCTGGCTGGCGCAGAGCCGTTCAGAAAAAGCAGTAAAGCTGAAGCTGCGCCGCCCGCAATTTCCTTCCGCCTGCCCCGCGCGTCACTTTGCCGGGCCGTCTTTACAAGAGGCACAAAGTTTTTCTGTCTCCCTTGCCCCGCGCGCCCCTCCTGCACTTCCTGTTTAGACACCACCGGAGTTGAAGACCGACAGGAGGGATGCAGTGCATCGTCTTTGGCGAAGTTTATTTAGAGGCAGTTCCGCCCAGTCCGGAATCGAGCGCATCAACAAGCTCCGCGCGCGGCTCGCACCGCTCAGCGATGACGATTTGCGTCTCTTCGCGCAGGACAATACCGGCAGGCTGGAGACCATGGCTGCGGCGGCCGTAGTGGCATCACGCGTTCTGGGCCAGGAGATGTTTGACGTGCAACTCCAGGGAGCGCTGGCCATGACCGAGGGCCGCATCGCGGAGATGCAGACCGGCGAGGGCAAGACGCTGGCCGCGGTGCCTGCTGTTGTGTGTTACGCGCGGGCAGCGGGCAGCGTGCATGTCATGACCGTGAATGACTATCTGGCCCGCCGCGACGCCCAATGGATGGGTGACATTTATCGGTTCTTCGGCCTGTCCGTCGGCTACGTCCAGCGCGAGATGACGACGGAGGAACGCAAACGCGCCTACTCCTGTGACATCACTTATGCCACGGCCAACGAGGTGGGATTCGACTACCTGCGCGACCAGTTGGCGCTTGATCCCGGCCAGCAGGTCCACCGGGGATTTGCAGCAGCGGTGATTGACGAAGCCGATTCCATCCTGATTGACGAAGCCCGCATTCCGCTGATCATTGCCGGTGGCCAGGGCGGCCAGGAATCGCTGCCATACCGCGTGGATCGCGTAGTCCGTAATTTCCGCCGCCACGTTGAATACAACGTAGAAGAACACGGCCGCAATGTAACCCTCACCGACGCGGGAGTTCGCGCGGCCGAACATATGTTCCACTGCGCCAACCTTTATCTCTCGGAGAACCTGTCACTTCTCACTGCAATCCAGGATTCCATTCACGCGCATGCGCTGCTGCGGCGCGA
>DATDGH010001068.1:0-3075 GCA_036522215.1 Candidatus Angelobacter sp.
GTAAATTCTCTGGCGCCAGACGGGACCATTGCACTTGACTGGTGGTTTCCCTCTTACGATGGCAAATACGTTGCGTATGGAACATCGCCGAACGGCTCTGAGATCAGCACTCTGCGGGTAATTGTGACTGCCACCGGCGAACTGCTGCCGGAGCAGATCTGGCGCACCCGCGCCGCAGGTGTCGCGTGGCTTCCGGACAATTCCGGTTTTTACTACACAAAATATCCTCGTCCTGGCGATGTGCCCGCGGGGCAAGAGATGTACAACCGCCATGTTTTCCTGCACAAGCTAGGCAGCGCAGAGAACAGCGATGGACTGAAAGATCCGTTGATCTTTGGTGAAGGCCTGGATCCCACTTTCTGGCCTGATCCGATTTTATCGGATGACGGCCAATGGCTTTTGGTCAGCGTTTCCCAGGGCTGGACCAAAAGCGACCTCTATCTGAGGCACGTAAGTGAACCGGGCAGCAAGATTGTCGCTGTTACCAGCGGAAAAAACTTTCTGTATAGTGGCCAGCTCCTGGACGGACATCTTTATATCACCACCAATGAAGATGCACCGCGCTACCATGTTTTCAAGGTCGCTTGCGCGGGCCCACAGCGCAGCAAGTGGAAGGAGATTATCCCGCAGGGAGATGCAGTGATTGAAAACACCGCGGTGGTGGTCGGTCGGCGACTCTTTGTTCCGTATCTGCGAAATGCCAGTTCTGCACTCACCATTTACGACCTGGATGGCAAGCGTGTTGCCGATGTTCCCATGCCAACGCTGGGAAGCATTGTGGGACAGATAGGCGGCGACTTCAGCAGCAAAGAGGGATTTTTCGCGTTCCACTCCTACGCCCTGCCCCCCACGGCATACACTGTGAGTCTGGACGGCAAGGTGAACGAATTCGCCCGAGTGCAGTCAGACATAGATTCCACCCGGTACGTGGTGAAGCAGGTGCGATTCAACTCCAAAGACGGTACCTCCATTCCTATGTTTGTTGTCCACAAGAGAGGACTGGAGATCAATGGAAAAACTCCCACTTTGCTCTCCGGCTACGGCGGTTTCAACCTTGGCCGTACGCCATTCTTTGATCGCAATGCCATGCTGGTGCTGCTGGAGCATGGCGGAATTTATGCGGACGTGCAATTGCGTGGTGGTAATGAGTTCGGCGAAGAATGGCACCGCGCAGGAATGCTGGATAAAAAGCAGAACGTGTTTGACGACTTTATCGCCGCGGCTGAGTACCTGATCGCGCAAAAATATACTGACAAAGATCATCTCGCCATTCAGGGCGGCAGCAATGGTGGACTCCTGATGGGCGCTGCCCTCACGCAACGTCCGGATTTGTTCCGCGCCGTGGTGTGCCAGGTACCTTTGCTGGACATGCTGCGCTATCAGCAGTTTCAGATTGCTAAACTGTGGATTCCGGAATACGGCTCTTCCGATGATCCGAAACAGTTTGACTGGCTATACGCTTATTCTCCCTACCAGCATGTCAAGAAAGGCAGTGTTTACCCCGCGACCCTGTTCATGACCGCGGATTCTGACACACGCGTGGACCCCATGCACGCCAAGAAAATGACAGCGCTGCTTCAGGCCCAGGCGGCGAACGGTCCGGATCGCCCGATTTTGCTACGAGTGGACACGAAAGCCGGTCACGGAATCGGGAAACCGATTGGCAAGATTCTGGAAGATGACGTTGATTTGTGGAGCTTTGTGTTCTGGCAGCTGGGAATCAACAGCAATTAATACTGTCCTAATTAGGACCGTACCCTGGAGTTTCTACGTTTCCGGGACTCTGCCGGAGCGGCGTGGAAGAGCCCGGATTCATCCGTGCGTGTCGGTGCCTAAGATACCCGGCTTTAGCCGCTGTGGGCAGGTCGAGTTAGGACAATACTGGCGGTAATTACCGATTGATGCATCAGTGGTTCCATGTTATTGTGAAAGAGATATTTAGTAGGCCCACCCGTTCTGTGGACGGCCTCTTGTCTACTCCTCAGTAGCTCAATGGCAGAGCATCCGGCTGTTAACCGGAGGGTTGTAGGTTCGAGTCCTACCTGAGGAGCCAATCTTATCTGCCGCCCCGTCAATGGTTTACGCGGCCTCCTTGGATTGATTTTGCGCGGCGTTTTGTAGCCCATGCAGCCCAAACCCCAAGCCTACCCGATCACACCATTCGCGCCGCCACGCAAGGTCTTGCTGCACTCCGCTTGCGTAGAGGTCGGTCACGGTGCGCCTTGCATGGCCGAGCCAGAGGCCGATGAGATCTTCCGGCATCCGCGCCTTGCGGAGTATTTCAGTACGGAAACGCCGCAAGGCATGGAACCCGGCCTGCGCACCGGCAGCGTGCAAAACGTGATGTACATTACGCTGCATCAGTGGGCGGCCACTCGCTGTCGCAAGCAGGTAGCCTGATTTACCGGCTACGTATTGAATTCGTCGTTCCATGAAGTTGGTGGAATCAAAAGGAACCTTCTGTCCCCGGCGGGTCTTTTGTCCATAGGTAGGGAACATCAGTGCACTGCCCTCGGTAAAATGAGACTTGTTCTCCTACATTTTCGAACACCTCTGTTAACGCCAGGTCAATTGGTGCGTCCCCCTCATACCCATTCCGTTCGTTGTGTTCTCGAAGACGTTCAGCGTCAGCTTCTTCTTTCAAAAATGCTTTGCGATCATTCCAAGCACAAACGAGCTGCGGCGACTGAACATAATCGACAAGGCCGGGATTCGGCTCAATCCATTTAACCTTCCATTTGTTCCCGCGAACATGTTCGATAATGCGGACGTGCTGAAGAGGTACACCTGGCCGTGATTTTTCCCGCATGCCATAATCTCTGCCTTGTCTGATTTGGGATTTTTGCATGCGGCAAGGCTCCAGGAAGAGCGTGTGGGCTTGCGACTTCTAAGCCTACGCTTCAGAATGAAAAACCGAGCATTCGAATCAACTTAATATGAATCTAAATGAATTGTTGCTCTCCAAGAATATTCCTCCGGAACAAGTTCTAGTGCTCCGGCATCGCCCTACAGAGCCCAGGCTCAACAAAGTCCTCCCGTGGCTAGCCGCTGAAAAACCAGAAGTGTTTAATGCAT
>DATDGH010001069.1:0-2552 GCA_036522215.1 Candidatus Angelobacter sp.
CATCCTCCATGATTTTCGTGAGGATCGAATTATCGCCTTGCTTCATGGTATAGAGCAGCGCCGGAATTTCCGGGTTGGCAAAGTTCGCACCGAGCCACGACTGAAATCCGAATTTGCCGATAGAAATTGCGACCGGCTGCGCGGTTTTCCTGTTCTTGACGGTTAAGGTCAAGGGTCCACGATCAAATTTTGCCAGCGCCTGCTTGAGATCGGCCGTCATGTCCGGGACTAGAGAGCCAATGCTGGGATCGGTTGCCACCAGATATGCCACTCTTTGAAGTTGAATGTCCCTGTCGGCTGGAGTTGTGCCGATGTCAGGTGCGCGCACGCCCTGGAGCACAACGCGATCTATTTTTTCACCATGCCGGCGGACGGTCGCCAGCGCCAACTCCGTACCGTAGCTGAAGGCGAGAAGACTGATCCGTTCGGCGCCAATAGCCCGGCGGAGATCCTCCACATCGTCGGCGCTCGCATTCGTGGTGTAAGCGGCAAGATTCGCTCCCTGAGCCTTCCAGTGGTCGGCGCACGGCGTGAGCCTTCTCCTGAATTCTCGCAATGCCTTTTCCCGGCTCTCCCACATGTCCGGCGGCATGAGGTTCTTCTCTTCACATTGAAGATTCGGCGACGACATGCCGGTGCCCCTCTGATCCAATAGGACTACGTCAGAGATTTCGCGCAGCTTGTCGAAGAGCGTGAAATAGGGCGGCACCTGTCCCATGACCGTCCCTGGGATTCCTGGGCCGCCCATCAGAAAAATGATTGGGGGACCGGGTTTAGCAGCGGTGGTCTTCAGCCGGACAAATGCCAGTTGGATCCGGCGATTGGGATTTCGTTCGCGATTCTCGCTGACCCATAGTTTACCCAGCTCCGCCGGATGCTCTTTGCCGTCGAATGTCTTGAGCACATAGGGTTCGAGAGTGAGGTCAGCCGCGCGCCGCACCTGGGCAGTGCTGGCCGTGGTACCCACAACAGAAAAAAAAGCAAGAAGGAGTGCAACTCTGATCATTACAAATCTCACTGTGACTCAGGCAGCGTAACACAGAAGCAAAGCGATGCTGGGAACATGCTGCTATCGCCCGTGCGATATTTTTAGTCGTAGCGAAGCGTCAGCATTGGATCTACCCGCATAGCCCGTCTTGCAGGAACATAAGACGCTGCCAGAGCCAGATAGCCACCATCGAGGCGGCCCGGCGGTCGCAATGATGTTTCTGGGGGGTTACGTCTGACGGCGAAGCAAATGAAAGATTGGCGCAGGCTCAAGCCTGCGCATTCACAAATGTCACCGAGCCGAAAACACCCCATGTTTCCCTAATTGACTTAAATTCAGCTCGAATCTTTAATCTAGGAACAGCCGTTGCATACGCGCACGGGAAGAAAGGCCAGTTTGTCCCCTGAAATCCACTCAATAGGTGCGGATCTCGGAACGGTCCCGACATTGCCAGGTTCGGCAAAGCCGGAACCTACTCTGCGACGCATTCTGGGGTTGCGTGATCTTGTGCTGATGATCATCGGAACAGTGATTGGATCGGGAATCTTTCTTGTCCCCGCGACCATTCTTCGCGACGTGGGCAACTCCGTTGCGCTGGCTATGGGCGTCTGGCTGGTCGGTGGCGTGCTCTCGCTTCTAGGTGCTCTCAGCTATGGAGAACTTAGCGCGATGAAACCCGATGCCGGCGGCCTCTACGTTTACATCCGCGATTGCTTTGGGCCATTCCCGGCTTTCCTGTTTGGGTGGACATTGTTTCTCGTCATCAGTTCAGGATCAGCGGCGACCCTGGCCGTCGCCTTCAGCAATTACCTGGGTGAATTCGTAACCCTCGCGCCCTGGATGGCAAAGCTAGTATCCGTGGCGGTGATTGCAATGATTGCCGTAGTGAACGTGCGCGGCACGCGCCACAGCGCGAACGTGGTGAATCTAACCACCACCATCAAAATTCTGGCGTTGCTCTCCATGAGTGCAGCTTTGTTATGGTTAGGGAAGACGCCGATTCACCTAACTGCGGGCGCAACGTCACCCTCTCCTGCAGGTTCTCTGTTTTCTGGTTTCGGACTGGCGATGATCAGCGTCCTGTGGGCCTATGAGGGCTGGCAGTATGCGACCTACACCGCCGGAGAAACTGTCAACCCCAGGCGTAATTATCCGCTGGCGTTTCTGATCGGCTCGGCCGCGCTCATGTTTATCTATCTCCTGGCCAACGTTGGTTATCTCGCCGCTTTGGGCGCTGATGGCGTTGTCGGCTCCAAGCGCGTGGCCGCAACTGCTGTAGCTACGGCGATACATCCTGCCATAGCAAAGGTGGTGACCATTACGATTTTGATCTCGATCTTCAGCGCGGCAAATTCCGTGGTTCTGACCTCTCCGCGTGTTTACTATGCGATGGCAAAGGATGGTTTGTTCTTTAAGCGCCTGTCAGAAGTACATCCCCGCTTCGGCACACCGGCTTTTGCAGTGATCGCTGCAGCCGCGTGGTCGGCAGTGCTGGCCGCCAGCGGAACTTTTGAGCAGTTGCTCACCTATGTTGTTTTTACTAGCTGGATTTTTTATGCCCTGG
>DATDGH010001070.1:0-2930 GCA_036522215.1 Candidatus Angelobacter sp.
GGTTCGTGCGGATGTATCGCTCTTCAATTCCGTGCACCTGGAATTTCGTATGACGGGTGTCAGCGACGAGGGCGCAAAACAACTAGTTGAGACTTTCAAAGGCAGGTGACCGCTGTATGGCACGGTCGCGGTCGCGACCCCGGATGTTGAGGTGAGATATACGGTGGAGTAAGCCAGGGCAAATGACAGGCAAGAACCAGCTTATGAATTTGACAATGCCTGATTGGAGGTGAAAAAAGGGGAAAAGAGCAGCCTTACGTTGTAACGATCGGAGCAGGATTTGCACTATCTACTTAGAAAACCTGATGCCGCAACCTGGAGTTTTTAGCAATGCCTGATGCACCGATCGTTCTTGTACATGGAATCCTCGGGTTCGATCAACTAAAACTGAGAGGCTTCGGTGCGGTGGACTATTTTCGTAAAGTACCGGAGACTTTGCGGCAGGCCGGTCATGTTGTGCCGGAGCCACCGACATTGAACACAGCCGGAAGTATCTCCGAGCGTGCGCAGGACCTGCGGAACTACTTAGATACGCAAGCTGGCGTTGCCGGGGCACGAGTTCACATCATTGCTCATAGCATGGGTGGACTGGACACTCGGTTTGCCATCTCGGAGCTCGGTGCAGCAGGCAAAGTCATCTCTCTCACCACGATTGGCACTCCGCACCGAGGAAGTCCGATTGCCGATCTCCTCGTGAAGGGCACCCTCCCTGGAACGGATGAGATTCTGGACCATCTCGGCGTGGACATAAATGGGGTCCAAGATCTGACCACAACAGCGCGCACTCAGCAAGTTGCCGACTCAGATGGTGTGAAATACTTTTCCATTGCAGGAGCATTCGAGCCGCCACGTTGGCCTGGAATATTGGGGTCGCCAGGACTACCTCAGGGGTTGCTTGGGGCGACTCACGATATTGTTAGCAGCCAGCAAGGCGAGAACGACGGAGTCGTCTCAGTAACCTCCGCTGAATTCGGCGCGGAGAGGAAGAATTGGGAATTTCTAGGGAAATGGGCCGGAAACCATTTTCGTCTCATCAATTGGGGAACGAATATTATCCCGACTTCTAATGAAGAATCAGATCAGTCGATTTTGAATAATTACGTCACTCTTGCGGCACGGTTACAAGCGCTTCCTTAGATCGCAATTCGCGCTACTCGCCTGATCTCGCCAACTCCACTGCTCTGACCAGCGCCTGGGCTTTGTTCAGGCATTCTTCGTATTCACTCTCGGGCACGGAATCGGCGACGATTCCTGCGCCTGCCTGCACGTATGCTTTCTTTCCCTGAACCAGCATGGTGCGGATGGCGATGCAGGAATCCAGATTTCCGGCGAAGTCGGCATAGAGGACTGAGCCGCCATAAATGCCGCGCCGCACAGGCTCGACTTCTTCCAATATCTCCATGGCGCGGACTTTGGGAGCCCCCGTTAGCGTCCCAGCGGGAAAGCAGGCGGCCAGCGCGTCCACCGAACCCAAGTCCCGGCGTAAGGTCCCTTCTACTGCGGAGACCAGGTGCATCACATGGGAGTAGCGTTCCACAAACATCAGGTCGCGCACTGCGACTGAGCCAAATTCGCTGACCCGGCCAACATCGTTGCGTCCCAGATCGACCAGCATCACGTGTTCTGCCCGCTCCTTCTCGTCCTGGCGCAGTTCCTGCTCCAGCCGTAGGTCTTCAGCTTCATCTTTGCCGCGCTTGCGCGTTCCGGCGATGGGCCGGTATTCCAGCTTGCGCCGTTTCACCCGTACCAGCATCTCGGGCGACGATCCCAAAATGGTCAAGTCATCCCCCATTCGCAAAAAGTACATGTAGGGTGAGGGGTTCACCCGCCGCAACGCGCGATAAACGTTCAACGGCGGCACATCGGGATTCAGCTCCAGGCGCAGCGAAGGGACAGCCTGAAAGACATCGCCGGCCATGATGTATTCCTTGATCTTGTTTACGGTGGCGAGGAAGCGTGGTTTGCTGACTGAGATTTTGATCTTCAGCTTGCCGCGAGGCGATTTTGCCGGCTCCAGATCCTTGCGTGGAAGAGGCGCAGCAAGCTGCTTCTCAATGCGCTCAATGTCCCGCAGCGCCTGCTCGTAAGCGTTCTCAGGCGATTGCCGGCGGACGTCGGCAACGGCGATGATGTAAATCTCATGGCGAACGTGATCGAAAGCCAGCAGGCGATTGAAGAACATCAGCACTGCATCGGGTAGTTGCAGGTCGTCCTTGGCCAAGGCAGGCAGGCGTTCCAGCTGACGAACGGCATCGTGAGCAAGAAAGCCCACCGCGCCGGCGGTAAACGGCGGAAGGCCGGCGACATGCGCTGGTTTGTGCTCGTTCAACAGTCCATGCAGGACCTTGAAGAGACTACCTTCGATCCTCTGTTTCTTCTTGCCCCATTCCAGCGTGATCTGAGTACCGCGTGCGCGCAGGACCATGTAGGGATGTGCGCCCAGAAACGTGTATCGCCCCACTTTTTCTCCGCCTTCCACCGATTCCAGCAGAAAAGCGTTGGGCTCTTTGGCGGCAATGCTGAGGAAGGCAGAGACCGGAGTGCGCAAATCGGCGGCAACAGTTTTAGCTACCGGGACCAGGGTCGCTTGCTGGGCCAGACGGGAAAACTCCTGGAAGTCAGGGATGAGCATGAAGAATCAGTAGTTAGTAGTTGGTAATTAGTAGTTAGTAAAACCAAAACCAAAGGCAAAATCAAAAACAAAATCAAAAAGCAAAACCAAAGGCAAAAGCAAATCAAAACTAAAAAACCATGAGTCAAAAGCTGAAATCAAAGTCAAAATCAAAGTCGAACTAAAGTCAAACCGAAGTTAAAAAACACTCAGGGACGGGATTGGGGTTAATCGCGGCGCAGATTGGCCTTTAGTACAATGTGGAGCATTGCACGCTTAGGTTCAGATGCTCTTAAAAGATTGACTCTAAGGGGCTTAT
>DATDGH010001071.1:0-3588 GCA_036522215.1 Candidatus Angelobacter sp.
CTGAGAACATCAACGCTCCCATTGGAGGACCCGGTGGCCCTGTCGCCTTCCCCGGTCAGGGACCTATCTATCAGTTCCAATCGGCGGGGATCTTCAAGCAGGAACAGTTGATGACCAACGTGAACGTGCGTGCGGGAGCAAAGCTGTCACTCTTCGGATTCTTCGTGATCAACAACGCGCACAGCAATACTGCCGGAGCAGCCAGCTTCCCTTCGAATCAGTTCAATTTAAGCCAGGACTATGGTCGGACTCCCTTTGATATCCGCTATCGGGCATTTTTTGGCGGCAGCATCGCTCTGCCTCGCGGCTTTCGCGTGAGTCCTTTTATGATCTTCAATTCCGGTCAGCCCTTTAACATCACCACAGGAACCGACAGAAATGGAGATGGCATTTTCAACGATCGTCCATTCTTCGCCAATGGCTCCGGAGGAATAAATACACCCTTTGGCGATTTTGCTCCACCCCTGACGCCGGCAGCGCCGGGCGAACAGATCATTCCTCCTTACCTCGGCACGGGACCAAACCAGTTCACGTTGAACATGCGGCTGAGCAAGACATTTGGCTTCGGGCAGCCACGTGAAGTGGCAGGCGACAACCCTCAGAACCAGAATCGAGGAGGAGGGGATCGCGGCCGAGGGGGGCCAGGCGGCCCGCGTGGCGGTCCGGTCTTTGGCGGTGGCCCTGGCGGCCGAGACGGAATTTTTGGCGCGAGCCCCTCGAATCGGCCTTACAACCTTACCTTCAGCGTCTCTGCACGCAATCTGTTCAACAACGTGAATCTGGCGACGCCCATCGGGATCATCACTTCGCCCCATTTTGATCAATCGATTGCCCTGGCCGGAGGCCCGTTCTCAACTTCAGACTCTAACCGTCGCGTGGACTTGCAGGTCATGTTCTCGTTCTAAGCATTACCGGCGGGTGATTGACGATTGCAAGGCGCTTAGAGACAATAGAACTACACACCTTTCGTGGGCCTGTGGCGCAGCTGGGAGCGCGCTTCCATGGCATGGAAGAGGTCGTCGGTTCGATCCCGACCAGGTCCACCAAAAAACCTTTCAATGCCAATTATTTACAGGCACTAGCCGACCGCTCCTAGCTGCGTCGAGGGTGCTGAAGGGTGCTGAAATTTTTCAATTTCCAACGGCAGCATCAATTCAATGATTTTTATGCTTGCTTCGCGCTTTTGCTGGTCAACGGCGCGGGTGTAAATGTCGAGGGTTGTGCGGCAGCTGGAATATCGCATCAACTCTTGCGCTACCTTGATGTCAACACCGAGCGACCTCAGGTTGGTGGCAAGTGAGTGACGAAAACTGTGCCAGCCGATATGTTTTCCGACGACTCCAATCCGTGCCAATGCAGGACGAACGCTCTTCTCCAGGATGCTGTCAGGACTGAGGGGCCTGTTCCCTCTGAACCGAACTGAGGGAAACAGGAAATCCAAATCGGTCGAATACAGCGATTTCGCTCGCCACTCCAGTAACGCATTGAGTACAAGAGGATGGAGTGGGACAGGACGGCGAGACGATTCAGTCTTCGTTTTTCCGATCCGGTTCCGTACGCAAGACCTCAGAACATTAACTTCCATTGTCCTGATATTGAGGTCTGACCATGTAAGAGCGATCATTTCTGACCTGCGGAGACCAGTACTGCCAATAAGCAAAACCATGGCCCGGTCGCGTACAGAGAGTTGTCGTACTAACTGCTGAAATTCATCTGGAGTGAGAACGTCTTTGTCGCGGAGGCGTTTCTGTGATGTTCTAACTCGGCTGATCGGATTGAACATTAACCATTCATAGCGGATCGCATGGTTGTATAGCACCGACAGGACACACTTCAGTTTTGCCTTCGAGGCTGGCGCCAACGGAAGGGAATATAGCCATTCTTCCACTTCTACTGTTCGAATAGCACCAAGCCGAAGATGTCCCCATCGTGGTCCGATGTAACGCTTGAATAAGAGGCGGTGGTTTTCAGTTGTCGAAAACGATTTTTTCTCTGGAGTCAGTTCGTGCGTTCTATAGTGCGCATCGAGATCACATAGTGTCTGCGGAGTTCCAACGTCAACGTTGATCAAACCGCGAAGCGCTACTACAGCCTTTTCGGCCTCTCGTCGGCTGCGAATCTTACCTGTGCTCCCAATGATCTGCTTCTTGTAGGTTCGTTTTCCTGATGAATAGTCATACCACCGGAAGACCCACACGTCCGCGCAGCTTTTCCTTTTCACTTTGAAAAGACTCCCTTGTTGAAACCTGTTCATTCAATCTCCTTTCCATTCCGTCAGCTCCTTCTGGATAGAAGTGCTTGGATAGAACAGTAAGGAAACGCAACTGGTCGGAAGCCATGACCACCAAGAGCAAGTTTGGCGAAAAGAATATGTCGAGTGGCACTACGTGGTCGCCTTCTGGAAACTGGAGAAGGAAATCGTTGAGAAATGGACCAAAGGCCGGTTTATCAGGGTCTATGTCTACCTGCATCACAGCAACGGCGGAAATGATGGCGGGCAGTTCAAGACCGAAGTTGTTGCGACCAGAATCAAGTACCTGGAGCGCAAGAAGTAAGCCCTACGGGGCGCAGCTCACAGACCGGCTTCGCCCCTCCATTCTTCCGTGCTTTCACTGTGCACGCCCGCTTTCCGCTGTTGCGAGGGAAGTGGTATAGTCCTGTGCCAAATGGCAAGAGATTCTAAGAGTTCGAGTCTCGCCGGTGCAATGATCGGAGCGTTTGCAACAATCGCGGCAGCCGTCATCGCAGGTTTATTTGGTCTGATACATTTCGGTTCGAAAGATCCAAGTCTAAGATTTCCGGTGGCCGTGCTTGACAGTGGTGCTGGTAACGCGGCAATTCCAGATGCAGAGATTTCTTTGAGTCTTCCCGAATTTCCGACAGAGTTAACCGATTCTGGTGGTATACATACTTTTCCACTTTCAAAAGCACTAATTGGCAAATCTGCGACCCTAACGGTTCGGAAGGAAGGATATGTTGACTACAGCCAGCAGATTCTTTCTCTGCAACCTCGGGATGAGTACCTTCGAATTTACTTAAAACGTCCCCAAGTTGCTGCCACGGCCGCGACACCCCCAGATCAGCCCCCGGAGCAAAAGCGTGTGTACCCGTCGGGTCCAAAGCCTAGTGGGGTCAGAGAGGCGTTCAGCGACTGGTATCAAGTCTGTTCAACGGACCAGCCTAGCGGCTATCACATTGACAAAGAGAGAAAAGACAATGTGGATTTTAGGCTCAGTGGAGATCGGAGCTGCGGAGCTTGGTCGGAATGCCAACTTGTGAGCAAAGAGGAGAATCAAGTCTGTTGGCGATTTCGATTGCAAGGGCATAACGAGTGGCCGCCCCCCGGCCAAGCACTTAGCGAGGGAATCTTAACTGTTGTTTGGAGTCGTAATAAGTAATCGAGCCTGCTTGGCCACAGACAAGGATCGTTCGTCTCCGGGACAAGGCATTGGCAATGTCGTGACCGCATTCCAGTTTACCAGACGACCTCCCGCCAGGCCCGGAGCTAGCTTATTTAGACTTGCATTGCTGGCTCTATCTTTGCTTCTGATTTCAAATCTCGCAGCAAGCGTTCAAAAGACTTCTTAT
>DATDGH010001072.1:0-2207 GCA_036522215.1 Candidatus Angelobacter sp.
TCCAATGAAGTCCTTAGAATGCTATGCGGGGCTTCTAAGGCTTCAAGACCACCGGTGGTTCTATTGTGTTCAGGATAGGTGAATGATATAAAAGGGAAGAGTCCCCGTGGCTCGAATGGTTAGGCGCAAGGCTCGCAGTCTTTGCCATACTGGTTCGAATCCAGTCGGGGACTCGTTTTGTCTCCAATCCTCTCAGAAAGGAGGTATCCCCAATGAGAAGGCGTGTGTGCCTAATCATTGTTCTTTTGCAGGGTGACGACCTAATCGTTTTGATCGTCATAAACTGGTTACTTAACCAGTAAGCCCTTAAATCTCAAATACTTCTGGCCTCTGCCCCAAGCAGGGGCCGCTTAACCTTAGCGGGGTGACACTTGTCACATGTCAATGGAAAACTTATCAAACTGCATTCATCCTGTCAACACGTGGAATGCATATACCACATGATTATGGCTTGCAGGTTATTTGCTGGTAATATGCAGCATCCCTGCAAATGGGTGCAACCACGTACAATTTTAGACGCTACCCAATAGGCGCAATCTAAAAACCAATACCATTACAACGCACTAATAGGACATTGTCGCCGCCGGAGGCATTGCGGAAAAGAATGATAACAACACCATTGATTCCGGCTTTGTATTCGGCTGGGACAGTAGCGGCGCTCTCCGTCTCACAGTGGAAAAGAGTGCGGTGAACATGCGAGTTGCTACCAGCGGGGGCGCCGTAACTGCGGGACAGTGGATGCAAGTGGCATTTACCTGGGACGGAACCCTGGGAACCGCGGCTGCCGCGCATCTTTACATCAACGGAACCGAACAGACCAAGGCCAGTTCCGCCGACGGCTCCGGCACACTCGGCTACGCCAATGCTACCAATCAACCCTTCCGCATTGGAAATGCGAGCTTTGACACGCAGGCTGGCTCCTTGAACGGCCAGATGGAGTATTTGGCTGTTTACAAGGGTCGGATTCTGACCACCACGGAGATGAACCAGTTCGATACTCAGCTCCCGATCCACTGAAGAACGAGGACGAATTGCTCCATGCTGAAATCACTTGGCAGAGGGAAATCCAAAATGAAAGCGCACAAGATGGTGAGGCTCTTCGGCTTGTTGATCATGTTCCTTGCAGCATGCTCCCCGCTGCTCGCCCGCGATGGCGACTCCCCCATCAAGTCAGGGCAGTCCGTCACCCTCCTGCCGGACGGTAGCACGCTTCTGCTCGGCGGTTTTGACGACGCCGGACGGCCATCCACCACAGCTCGCTTGCAGGACAGTTCAGGCCAGATTCAAAAGCTGTCTTCTGGTCTGCAAACAGCTCGCGCAGATCATACCGCCACTCTTCTCCCCGACGGCGCCGTCCTGATCTTTGGCGGCGTGAACAGCGATGGCCAGATCGTCTCCGCAACCGAGTTGTTTGACCCCGCCACCCGCAGCTTTTCCACCCTTACAGACGTTCTCGCTCTGCCGCGTGCCTTTCACACCGCAACCGTGCTTACGGACGGCACGGTGCTCCTGGCTGGAGGTGTCGAGGCGGGCGGCGAATTTCCCGATGACGTTCAGCTCTGGGACTTTCGTACCCACCGCGCCCTGAGCCAGCATGCGCTGTTGATGACTCCCCGCCAGGGCCACACCGCCGTTCTGCTTGCTGATGGCGCGGTGCGCATTTCCGGCGGTACCGATCATTTCGGCAGGCCGGTGCTGGTGGACGAGATCTATGATCCGCTCACCCGGCGATTCCGCTTTTCCACCCCGGACGAGATGAACGCGGAACTCCAGCGGGAAGCTCAGGCTGCGCTGCAGGTGGCCGAATCCATTCCCATCGATGGCGCCGCCGCTGTCCCCATCAACAGCTTTGTCGCTTTCCGCTTCACTCGGATCTTGAATGTGGCTTCTGTGAACCGTGCGAATTTTGTCCTGCGTGGTCCGAACGACTCGCTGATCAAAACCAGGGTCACCCCTGCCGAGAATGGCAGGCTGGCTTTTGTGCTGCCGTCAGCGCCCTTGCAACCGGGCACAACTTATTCTCTCCACATCAAGAACGCCGCCGACCCCGCTGGAGATCTGCTGCCAGAAACTTCACAAGAAACGGCTGGCGCTGGCGTGGCATGTACTGTTCGGCAATCGCGATCTGGTGGAGCGGCTGATCCGCGATTGCCCCGAAGACATCGTCACCGCCCATTCGCTGGACGCGTTGATGGATCGCATGGAGT
>DATDGH010001073.1:0-2583 GCA_036522215.1 Candidatus Angelobacter sp.
ATTCTGTTCGATGGTTTGGACGATCGCGCTGCCTATCGCCGCTGCGTCGGCGAATTGTCCAACTTCGGCAAATTGCTGTGCATTGGAAATGCCGAAGCCAACAGCAACCGGCAGCTTGGTGTGCTTGCGGATGCGCCTCACCAGTTCCTGCGCATCGGTTGCAAGCTGTTTCTGGGTCCCGGTAATTCCAGTACGGGAAACAGCATATACAAAACCGCTGCATGCCTGGGCTATTTTCTTTAGACGCTGATCGCCGCTGGTTGGCGCAGCCAGGAAAATCGCCGCCAGATGATGTGCCTTCGCACAACGGCGATATTCGTCCGCTTCTTCCACAGTCATGTCAATCAGCAGGACGCCGTCTACGCCCACACTCTCAGCAGCCTTGCAGAAGCGCTCCAGCCCCATGCGCAACACCGGATTGAGGTAGGAGAACACAACCAAACCGGCATCCGATTGTTTGCGAACATCGCGGGCCAGGCTGAGAACATCTTCCAACGACGTGCCATTCTTGAGCGCGCGCTCGCTGGCCCTCTGGATCACAGGACCATCAGCCACCGGATCACTGAATGGCACGCCCAGCTCGATCACATCGGCTCCGGAAGCAATCGCCGCCAGGACAATCTCCCGAGTCGTAGCCAAATCAGGATCGCCGCACGTGACGTAGGCAACCAAGCCGGGATGCTGTTTGAAGCGAAGTCGAGAAATCGGGGCATCGGGATATCGGGATATCGGGATATCAAGAGATCGGGTGATCCGGTGATCGGGTGATCCGGTGATCTGATCTGGAAATCCAGCAGTGTTTCTAGCTTTTCTCATTCTCTTGCCGTCCGTCGGGATGCTGAAAAGATGGCAACCAAAGCGAAGTGCTTCGTCCTGTCTCGCAATTCCTGATGTTTTTCTAGGCTCATAAGATAACCTTTAGGGCCACCTCAGATCACGGCGATCACCCGATATCGCGCGATCACCCGATATCGAGATTCTCTCTCAAAATCCCAATATCCTTGTCTCCTCGGCCAGAAACGTTCACCACCAGCACTTCCGACTTCTTCATCTTCGGTGCGCGTTTCACGCACTCGGCAATAGCATGCGCTGACTCCAGGGCGGGGATAATTCCCTCTGTTCGCGATAGCAGCAGGCAGGCGTCCAGCGCTTCCTGATCTGAGGCAGCTACATATTCAGCGCGTCTGCTGTCCGCCAGCGCGGCGTGCTCAGGACCGATGGAGGGATAGTCCAAGCCTGCGGAAATGGAGTGCGTAGTCGCAACCTGGCCGTTGCGGTCCTGCAAAACGTAAGAGTAAGTTCCTTGCAACACCCCTGGCAGGCCGCCCCGGAAGCGGGCTGCATGCTCTCCCAGTTGATCGCCGCATCCTCCAGCCTCCACTCCAATCAGCTTTACTTTCTTATCGCCAAGAAATTCGTGAAATATCCCAATGGAATTCGATCCACCACCAACACAGGCGATCAGCGCTGCCGGCAGCTTGCTTTCTGCTTTCAGGATTTGTGCGCGCGTCTCCCGCCCAATTACGGAATGGAAATCGCGTACCATACTGGGATAAGGATGTGCACCCAGCACACTGCCCAGCAGATAGTGAGTATCGCGAACGTTGGTGACCCAATCGCGCATGGCCTCATTGATCGCATCTTTGAGTGTCTTCGAGCCGGATTCCACTCCCCGAACCTCCGCTCCCAGAAGGCGCATGCGAAAGACGTTCAATTCCTGACGGCGCATGTCTTCCACGCCCATATAGACCACGCATTGCAATCCAAAGAGCGCGCAGACGGTCGCAGTGGCCACTCCATGCTGTCCGGCGCCGGTTTCGGCAATGATGCGGTGCTTGCGCATGCGCTGCGCCAGCAGGGCCTGCCCCAGGCAGTTATTGATCTTATGCGCCCCGGTGTGCAGCAGATCTTCCCGCTTCAGGTAAACCTTGGCTCCGCCTAACTGGCGGGTGAGGCGCCGGGCAAAAAACAGCGGCGTGGGCCGTCCCGCGTAGTTCTTCAACAAGTGGTGGAATTCAGCGCGAAATTTCTTGTCCCGCCGGGCCTTTTCGTACTCGCGCTCCAGTTCCTCCAGCGCCGCCATCAAGGTTTCCGGGACGTAGCGGCCTCCATACGGCCCAAATCGTCCAGGTGAGGCCTTCATTTGTGTTGCCGCTTTCATGATTGTTCTGCCTTTCGCACCGCTGCTACAAATGCCCTCAACTTGCTCGGGTCTTTGCGTCCCGGCTCACGCTCCACTCCGGAGGCAACGTCAACTCCCCACGGCGCAAATTTCCTGATCGCATCGCCCACGTTCTCCGGATTCAATCCACCTGCCACGATCAACCGTTTCGTAGTCTTTCGCAGCAGAGGACGCACCGCGTCCCAGTCAAATGTCCGGCCACTGCCTGCTCCGGAATCAAGCAAAATGCAATCGATGTTTGCGTAATTTCTGCTAACGTGGCTGAACTTTGCAGCAAAATCCTGGTTTACCAGGACGGTCTTAATCACGCTTATCCGACGGCCCCGCGGCCACTGCTCCGCCAGTTCTTCCATAAACGCCGGCGTCTCCTCTCCATGCAACTGCACGCTCGTAAGTCCAAC
>DATDGH010001074.1:0-6458 GCA_036522215.1 Candidatus Angelobacter sp.
GGAGAATACCGGGCTCGCGGACGATTCTCCCTGGCCGGCAGTGCAAATGGATGCCTATCAGCGTGGTGTAGCAGCTATTTTGGCCCATATTGGGAAGGGAGCTGATTTCTGCGCTGGACACAAGGAATTTGCTTTGCCTCCTGGTCGTAAAAGCGATCCTAGCTTTGACATGAATACATTCCGTTCAGCCGTTGCCACCATCCTGAACGGTACTGCTCCAGCCCCGGCACTGATCCCGGCGGCTGAGCCCCCGGCCCAGCCGGGGGCCGCGGCTGGTCGACCCACGCTGCGTCGTCCCATGACCGGTGATCAAGTTAAGGACCTGCAAACCAAACTCGGGGTTGCCGCAGACGGAAACTTCGGCCCAAAAACGGAGGCTGCAGTGCGCGCTTTCCAGCGGGACCATGGCCTTGTCCCCGATGGTATTGTCGGACCACAAACATGGGCGACTCTGGATGGTGTCGTTTAGAAATTTGAGTTCTACTTGGTTCCCTGCTTGTTGTGCGGGGAAGCCTTTTCCAGTGTGGATACCATGAGCTGGCCCGCGGCCGGGGTCTTCACTTTCTGTTGACGCACAATCTCTTTGGCCAGGATGTCGCGTCCGTAGAGATTATGATTGGCGCTGCCGTCTGGACGTAGTGTTGATCCCTCAAGTGAAACACCTGCAAAGAGCCCTTTCGCGCGCGAATAGGTGAGGATCTCAGCATGCAGCGCCACATCCGTCGCGGCCTCGGCATCTCGCCCTACGGGTCCGGCTGCCGCTGAGGCGTCGCCACCCAGCTTGGCCTTGCTCTTGAGCAGCATTTCCACGCCATGGGGGTTGGTTACCAGCAGCACAAAATCGGTGGCCTGGCCGCCTATTTGAAAACCAAAACTGATTCCTTCCAGCGCATACATCGCGGGTGGACCCCACGCGCCGGTAAAATTCGCGCCGGAACGGCAGGACATGGCTCCCCTGCCGATGCTGGCTCCAACTCCCAAAGCGCCCTTCTTGACCGAAGGCAGCACAATCACGCAATCTGCGCGGTCAAGAACTGGTCGGGGAAGATTGTCGGGGATGTTCAGGATCTCCTGCAGGACTTTGCCTGAATGCTCCAGGCGTTCCTGCTCTTTTTTCTGCGCCTGAACAACGCTGGATAGCACCAGCACCCCGAGCATCACCATCCATATCTTTTTCATTTTGTTTTGGCTCCGTGTGAGGGATTCATTATAGCTGCGGCGGCTTCTTTTGCTCCCCCATGCCGCAAATTGTAAAGTCTGGGTTGGGTCTGTGCGGAAGGCCCCTGTTTGCGGTATCATTCGCCGTTCACCGTTCGCTCGCATTCTCTTCTTGCTGGAGCTTCTTATGAAAACATTTGTGATGAAATCTCTGTCTCTGCTGGTCCTGCTCTGGGCTTTTCAGGCGTCGCTGACGGCCCAGGAGCATCGTCGTTCTTCCCGCACCGAAGGAGCCGAAAACAAATCTTCGCAAAAGGCGGAAGACAACAGCGCCAAGGATCCTCTCGAGAACGTAAAATTCCGCAACCTTGGCCCCGCCGTGGGTGGCGGACGTGTCACCGCCGTCGTCGGCATTCCCGGTAAGGCCAATGTCTACTACATTGGCGCCGGCGGAGGCGGTGTGTGGCTTACCCAGGACGGCGGACTCTCCTGGAAGCCGATCTTCGAGAAGGAAGCAACAGCCTCCATCGGCGCCATCGCCCTGGCGCCTTCCAATCCCAACCTCGTCTGGGTGGGGACGGGCGAATCCAATCCCCGCAATGACCTCATCACCGGCCGCGGCGTTTACTTCTCGCCCGATGGCGGCGCCACATGGAGTTTCATGGGACTGAAAGATGCAGGGCAGATCGCCAACATCGTGATCGACCCGCGTGATCCCAACATTGTCTTTATCGGCGTTCTCGGGCACGCCTGGGGTCCGAATACGGAGCGGGGTGTATTCCGCACCACGGACGGCGGCAAGACCTGGCAGAAAGTTTTGTATGTGGACGATACCACCGGCGTCAGCTCGCTCATCATGGATCCCCACAATCCCATGGTGCTCTTTGCCGGCCTCTGGCCTGTGCACCGGTATCCTTGGATGCTGGAGAGCGGCGGTACTACCGGCGGCATCTATCGTTCGACAGATGGCGGCAATACATGGAAGAAACTCACGGAGGGCTTGCCTGAAGGGGCGACCGGAAGAATCGGGATGGCGGCATCAGAGAGTAATCCCAAACATATCTACGCCGTTGTTGAATCCAAGAAGGGCATCGCGTGGGACACCACAGACTTAGGCGATCACTGGCGGCAGGTTACAGATAACCACACCTTCAACGCCCGTCCCTTCTATTTCAGTCAGATCGCAGTGGCTCCCAACAATGAGAGCAAGGTTTATTTCATCAACTACAACATCATGCTGTCTGAGGACGGTGGCAAGACCGGCCGCAACACCACTACCAGGGGCGTTCACGTGGACCATCACGCGTTGTGGATCGATCCTCTCGATCCTGATCGCATGATTGATGGCAACGATGGCGGCGTCTATATCACTTCTGACGGCGGGCGGTCATGGCGCTATACAGACAATCTGCCCATCGAGCAGTTTTACTCTGTCGCCGAGGACGATGAATCTCCCTACAACCTCTGCGGCGGCCTTCAGGACAACAACGCCTGGTGCGGACCTTCCAACAGTCTGAGCCGGGGCGGAATCACCGGCTACGACTGGTTCACCGTGACCGGCGGCGATGGTGAGTATGCCATCCCGGCACATGGAAAGAACACGCACACGGTCTACGTGGATTCGCAGAACGGCTCCATTTCACGCATCAATATCCAGAACGGACTGTCTAATTCCATTCGGCCGTATCTGCATGGAGTTCAATTCAAAAGGCCGGCAGACTTAAAGTATCGCTTTAACTGGACTTCGCCCATAGGCGTCTCCTATACCGACCCCAACGAGGTGTACCTGGGCGGCAACGTTTTGTTTAAATCGACTGACGGCGGGGCGCATTGGACGCCTATCAGTCCTGACCTCACACGCAATGACAAGAGCAAACAGGAAACCAGTGGCGGCTCCATCGAATACGACATTAGCGGCGCTGAAACTTTTGGCGCGATCCTTTCCTTCTCCATCTCTCCGCTCGATCCCAAAATCATCTGGGTGGGAACGGATGATGGCGTGGTGCAGGTAACTCGTGATGGTGGCGCGAACTGGAGCAATGTGACTTCCAGTATTCCTAACCTGCCTGAGTGGGGACGCCTGCAACAGATTGAAGCGTCGCCCAACGATCCTGCTGCTGCTTACATTGCCGTGGATTTCCATGAGTTGGATAACAACAAACCCTATGTCTTCAAGACGCACGATTACGGCAAAACCTGGACGCCGATCATGCAGGGCCTGCCGGATTCAGATCCTGCCCGTGTGATCCGCGAGGACCCGAATCAAAAGGGATTCGTGGTTGTGGGAACGGATACAGGACTGTTCTACTCGAGCGATGAGGGAAGTCACTGGACCGCACTCAAGAGCAACTTCCCCACTGTGCCGACTTACGACATCAAATTCATCAAGAGAACTCACGACCTGGTGGTGGCTACGCACGGTCGCGGTCTGTTTGTGCTGGATGATATTTCGCCTCTGGAAGAGAGCGGCGGGCAACTTACGCGAAGCGATTTCCATTTGTATCGAGGATTGTCGGCTGTGAATTGGCACAACTGGAACAAGCATGGATTTAGCTCCGGAGGCTTCGTCGCACCGAATCCTGCCAGCGGCGCCGTCCTGACCTATTACTTGCCTTCAGAAATCAAGGTGTCTCCGGAACTGCGCAAGAAGGGCCAGAGCCCAGTGAAGATTGTGATTTCTGATAGCTCAGGCCAGGCGATTCGCACCATGTACGGGCCCTCAAAGTTCGGCTTGAATCGCGTCTCCTGGAACCTGCGTTACGATGGGCCAAAGAAACTGAACTTCCTGCCCGCTCCTCCAGGGGAGCGCGAAGAATCAGATTTTTTCTTTGATCCAAACGCCGGACCCACTGCCCTGACCGGCACCTACAAGGTGGCGATCACGGTAAATGGCAAGACGGAGACGCGCGACATCCCGGTGGAATCTGATCCCCGCTTCAACCTTGATGCCAATGCTCTGCGCGCACAACTCAAACTTGGGTTGGAACTTCGCGATCAGGTCTCAGCGCTCAACGAAGCGCTGAACCGTCTCAGCAGCTTGCACAAGCAGATCACTAGCCTTCAGGAAATCATCAACAGCGATGAAACCACGGATGGCCAGGTGAACGTGGCTTACAAACCCGTGGTGGAACAGGCGCGCGCGCTGGATAAGAAACTCACCTCCATGCAGGGCCAGCTCTACAACACTGAGGTGCAGCCGTTCGGCCAGGACGACATCCACTACCTGCAACGCTTCCACGATGAATTGCAGGGACTGATGCGCGGAGTCATGAATTCGTATGGCGAGGCGCCCAGCCCACTCCAGGTTGAGGAAGCAGCCTCTCTGCGCAAGGAGTTGGAGCAGCACCTCCAGGAGTTCAATGCTTTCCTGAACACAGACGTTGCCGCCTTTAACAAAACGGCCTCGGAGCACGGATCGAGCACGCTGTTTGCCGGTGGCCCCGTGCAGATCAAGGCCGACGGCAACGCCAGTTCAGGCTCAGGTGATCTGCTGAACGATGATGAAAACAACGATCAGCCATAAACACATAGGGCGTGGTTGCTGCGGCAACCACGCCTTAAACTGATCTTGAATCGCCTATCAATACATTTCACTATTCGTATATGCGCAACGTGAATCAGACCGACCTCTTTGTCACTGAAGGCGAGACTGAAGTGGACGCACGAACCGCCGCCGCAATTGAAAGGGGTCTGCGTGATGCCAAAGCGGGCCGAGTTGTTACCGGCGAGAAAGTGCCCGCACTAATCCGCCAGTGGATTTCAAAATTCTCTACACCGAAGCCGCGTTAGACGACTTCCGCTTTGATCTCAAAACGCCTCATGGAGCAACATTAGCCTTTCGCTACGGCGCGCCCTTCAATCTCACCACCGTAGTTCAATGCGCCTAAACCCAAAAATAGTGCTGCCTCGCCCAACCGTTCTTCAATGCGCAGAAGCTGGTTATATTTGGCAATTCGGTCCGTCCGTGAAGCCGAGCCCGTCTTGATCTGGCCCACTCCTGTTGCTACAGCCAGGTCAGCGATGAAAGTGTCCTCGGTCTCTCCCGAGCGATGTGAAATTACACTCGTATAATTGTTGCGGCGGGCCAGATCGATGGCGTCCAAGGTCTCGCTTACCGTGCCGATCTGGTTGACCTTGATCAGGATCGAATTTGCTGCGCCTTCTTCGATTCCCTTGGCCAGCCGCTCGGTGTTCGTCACAAATAGATCATCGCCCACAAGCTGAATTGTCTTGCCTAACTCTTCGGTCAGGAGCTTCCAGCCCTCCCAATCATCCTCGGCCAAACCATCTTCAAGGGAGACAATGGGATACTGACGCGCCCAACCTGCCCAGAAGCGGACCATGTCTTGTGACGATTTCACGGACTTATCGGATTTTTTGAAGACGTATTTTCCTTTGTCCTTGTCGAAGAACTCACTGCTCGCAGGATCCAGGGCGATAGCAACATCCTGTCCGGCGCGCAGCCCGGCATTTTGAATGGCCTCCAGAATCAGTTCGATCGCCTCCACATTGGCTTTCAGGGAAGGAGCAAAACCACCTTCGTCGCCGACTGCGGTGTTATAACCTCTCTTTTTAAGAACGGCCTTAAGCGCGTGGAAAACTTCCACTCCCCACTGCAACGCCTCCGAAAAGGATTCCGCACCCACCGGCATGGCCATGAATTCCTGGAAGTCAACATTGCTGTCTGCGTGTGCGCCGCCATTCAGGATGTTCATCATGGGTGTGGGCAGCACATTGGCACTCACACCTCCCAGATAGCGGTACAGAGGAACTTGTAACGAACTGGCAGCGGCGCGAGCGCAAGCCATGGAAACGCTCAGAATTGCATTGGCTCCAAGCTTGGATTTGTTGGGAGTACCATCCAGTTCCAGCATCACGCTATCAATTTCGCGCTGTGCACCTGCATTCCTGCCGGATAGTGCCTGGGCAATCGTCTCGTTTACATTTTGTACTGCCTGAAGAACGCCCTTACCCGAATAACGCTTCGGGTCGCCATCCCGCAGTTCAACCGCCTCATGCTCACCTGTAGACGCGCCGCTCGGCACCGCTGCACGCCCCACGAAGTCACCGTTCACAATGACTTCGGTTTCAACGGTGGGATTGCCACGGGAATCAAGGATTTCGCGCGCGTGAACCTGAGTGATTTCAGCATTCATGGAAATCTCCTGGCGAGGGACAAAAACAAAAAATTATAAACGACGCTCGCTGACTATCGCCTGTTTGCAGAAACTCTACCGCTCACCTAATCTATCAGGGCACTCTTAAGGAGATCAGTGTATGGCGAATGTATCGCAGCCTCA
>DATDGH010001075.1:0-2450 GCA_036522215.1 Candidatus Angelobacter sp.
TCATGCCCGAGATAGGCGTCTTTGTAGTCCTGGGCGGGCTGCATGTCACTTCCCTGCCTGAAGAAGCGGCCCTGCACGCCGATGCCGTCTTTCTCGGGCCTGGAGAGCAGACATTTCCGCGCTTCCTGCAAGACTTCCGCGCCGGACAACCGCAAACCGTCTACATATCAACCGAGGGGCGCACCTTGGAGCGCGTTCCGCCGATCCGGCGCGATCTGATCCGGCGCACCCACTATCTGGTCCCAAATTCCATTGTGGTCACGCGCGGTTGTCCGCAACACTGCGACTTTTGCTATAAGGACGCATTCTTTCAGGGTGGGCGCTCGTTCTACACCCAACGCGTGGACGATGCACTAGCGGAGATTGGTCGCCTGCCCGGACACCATCTCTATTTTCTTGATGACCACCTGCTCGGCGACCGTCGCTTTGCTCAGGCACTCTTTGCCGGTATGAAAGGCATGCGGCGTCTGTTTCAGGGAGCAGCCACGGTGGATTCCATTCTGCGCGGCGATCTGATCGAACGTGCGGCAGAGGCAGGATTGCGCAGCATCTTCGTCGGCTTTGAAACCCTCACTCCAGGTAACCTCGCGCGCAGCAACAAACAGCAAAACCTGGGACGCGACTACAAAGCGGTCACAGACCGGCTGCACTCCCTGGGCATCATGATCAATGGCAGTTTCGTCTTCGGCATGGACGATGACCGCGAAGACGTCTTCCGCCGCACCGTGGGCTGGGCTATCGAGCACGGCATCACCACTGCCACTTTTCACATCCAGACGCCTTACCCCGGCACCAGGCTATATGCGCACATGCGCAGCGAAGGTCGCATCACTACCAGCAACTGGGACCTCTATGACACACGTAACGTGGTCTATAGGCCGGCACAATTGAAACCGGAGGTGTTGAAAGAGGGATACGACTGGGCTTACAAGGAGTTTTATCGTTGGAGCTCGATTGCGCGCGCTTCACTGCGGCATGGCACCATCAAACACCAGGCCAAACACTTCTTCTACGCCTCAGGATGGAAAAAGTTTGAATCACTATGGGACTTGATGATCCGCGCCCGCCAGCTTCGCCGGGTAACGCCTATGCTGGAAGCGGTGTTGAGCAAGGTGACACGACAGCAACTAGTCGTCAACCCGCAGGTAATGCCGGATGCTCAACCACCGCAGTTAGTCACAATCGAGAGCTCTTTTGAGCAGCCCGCCACCCTTCGGCAGGTCAATTAAGCGTCAAACGCAGGGCCTGGGCCAGCTTTCTCTGCTGCAGATCGAAGCTGTAGACAGAATCGACTGACAGTTCCAGAGCGGCCGCAATGTGCACCAGGTCTGCTGTGCGAGTTCCGAGGCGCGCCGTCGTTTGTAGCGATATTTGACGTGCGCGTTCAAATGTTCGTTCCGGCAACGGATTTAACTGAAAGACCCGATTCTGGAGGTCAGTGTCAATCGCCTGATGCGCTGCCTTCACTTGCGCGGTGGAAAGTTCCTTGCGAAAAATACGCAGCTGCAACGCATTCAGCAGCTCTAGTTCAGCAAAGGTCGTAACAAGATGATCTCCATTGGACGTTTGCATGGTGGCCGCCGCCGCCGCCGAGTTAGCGTCCGGGCTGTAGAGGGAGACCAGAAAACTGGTATCCATATAGATTCTCAATAGCGTCCTCGATCTTTAGCGATTAGCTTCGCGCCGCTCACGCCGAGCGATTTATTCCCGTAAATACTACGCAACCGTTTAAGGAAATCGGGAATTGGAGCTTGCGATTCTGGTGTCTCAGGGACAAGGCGAGCGATCACCCTGCGGCGTTTGGTGATCTGAACAACTTCACCTTGGCGCAGCAGTCTCTCAATTCTGGTAAAGGCATATCGCAGGTCTCTTATCGAGGCGCTTTTCATGTGATACATTATAGCATCACATGTGTATATTGTGGCTTTCCACAGCCTTTTCAACCAGCATCAACGTCTTTTGTGACTGAAAGGCACCGGAAGCTGTAGGTCAAAACCAGGAGCCCAATCCAGGCAGGACAGAAATTGAATTGCGGTTCAAGATTTTTCCCACTCCCTGGATCGCAATAAAACCCGTAACTTGCGTTCTTCAGGAAATCGCCAGCTTCCGGGAACTTTTTGGCTGTTGGCGACATTACAGTGTATGAGAAGAATGCGATTTCACCGAGTACGCAGGGAAATGCTGGGAAGCTGATGATCAGTGATGAAGCGTTGATGCTCGACTTTCAGCGCGGTTCGCGCGATGCCTTTGAAGAACTGTTTGCGCGCTACCGCGGGCCTCTGCACGGCTTTTTCCGCCGGAGGCTGGAGACTGGCGAACGGGCTGAGGATCTGGCCCAGGAAACTTTCCTGGTTCTGGTTCGTGCCGCATCACGCTATGAGCCGCGCGCCCAATTCCGGACTTATCTCTATGGCATCGCATTGAAGCTTCTGGCTGCGGAGCGCAGGAAA
>DATDGH010001076.1:0-3768 GCA_036522215.1 Candidatus Angelobacter sp.
GTAAAGCCTGGTGGAGACGTCCACGTACTCCATGATGAAGTCGCTAACCTTAGTAGTCCACCTAGTCATATCGTTATTGGGAGCGTCTTCGGTAAGCTGACCAGGACAACACAAGTGAGCTCTCAAATATTTGTCGAACGCGGGACAAGCTAGAATTTTTGAAACCCGAACTGACAACCCTAGTCTCCGGCTTAATGGCAACCGGACTCGGATAGTAGATTGTTTTCAAAGAGAGTTTTTCCCGGCCTTCTTCGCCTTAGCCCACCGCGCTTTGGCAGCCTTTGAGATTCGCTTTCGGGCTGCTGCTGAGAGTTTCCGTCTTGGTCTGCGAGAACCAGAAGGTTCAACCCTGACATTGCCGCCGCGACGTCTACGACCATTACCCACACTTGCGCCGCTCAATGCTGCAATGGCCGCATCCATCCGGTCACGTTCCTGCTTCAGAGCTTTGAGAATACTTGCTGTGTCCATAGGTGCGGATTATAGCTGACGTTTCTGTGATGGCCCACTAAATCCGTCTAATGGCGGGTCTCAGGCAAGTTCAACTTGCTGAGAATTTCTCCAAAAAAATTCTTCTGGAACGCCTTGCATTCCGAAAACATTTCGCGGTAGCATCCAGCCTCTTTACCGGATATAACCGTTGCTGGCAATGGCTACTCACGAACTTCTCACTTCGAGTTCTTGGACCCAACCTCACCCAATACTCTCGGCAGTCCAACACATACGGAGAATGCGGGGCGGAAGCCAAGCTCATTTATTGCGAGCCGGTGACGGCAATCTTTTCATCACGAAATTCCAAAACAATCCGCAGCATGTCAAAATTCTTGCCAATGAATTCCTTGCAACTCGACTGGCTCGGTTTCTAGGCCTTCCGACGGTGGTTTCATAATGCACTCTCCTGCAGTTGCGTTTAGGATACGGTGTGAATCCTGCTTGAATGGCGTACCCATTCACGAAGCTTTGCTTCGTCTCCGGGATGAAGTGTAATCCAATAGGGCATTCCGTCGTTGAGGCGCCGCGCCTGAATGACCTTATGCGTGATCCAGTAATAGACCACTTGTTTGCTCACGCCGAAGTTCTTAACGATTTGTTGCACGGTCCATTCTTCTGCTCGCTTCAAGGGCGCGATCGGAATCTGATAACGATAGCGAATCCCTTGAATCATCGTGGTGGTATATCTCTTGCCTTTCGCACTGGAAAAGCCTTCTTGATTCAGTTGATCGGCGATTTGCGCATCCGATGACTCCAGCGCGAGATCACGGATTTTTTGAACCACGGCTGAAGGATACCGAACACGGTCAGCTATCTTGAGTGGCAGCGACACGCATACATCGGTCGATAATCCACCTTGCCAGCGAATGTGCGCAATCAACTGTCGGGAAGGTGCAGATTTTTCCACGGTAATGTCTTTAATCAGCAACCGCAACATTCGCTTACGATCTTTCGCGGGAGTGCTCGGAGCGTGCCATACTCGAGGAAAATCTTGGGCCAGTGCCAGTACCTTGGCTCTTTGCTCCGGGGTAACGATACGCGCTTCTTTTCGTTGAAACTCTGCCGCTTGTTTCTTCAGATCCTCTAATTGCAGCAAAGTATCGTTCCAACGACGTTCCAGGGTACTCGCCACCAAACGGTTCCCAGGATCGACTTCCTGATAGCGGCGCTCGGCCAAAGCCACTTCATATTCGGCCCGTTCCAGTCTCATCTGCCACTGACGCATCAGGCTTTGGTCGCGCGCTTCCAGTTCCTGTACTGCCGCCAAAGCTAATTCCAACTCTGCCGGCTGCAAGGCCTTCAGCGCTTCTTCGGCAATTGCAGCATCCAGTACGTCGCAACCAAAAAACAGGCAACCCTTGGCGGCCAGACCGTCGCGGGGTAACCAATTACAGAGATACATGGGATAAAAGCCACCATGCCTTGTATAACGTACGGTCAGAGCCCGGCCACAATGCCCACAAAGAAGTAATCCCTGAAGGAGCGCTGCCCCTTCCCGTGCGGGGCCCCTCGGCACCATCGATTCACCACTGACGCGGTTCTTCTCCAAACGTTTTCCATTCTCCATAAATTCTTCCCAACTGATATATCCCTCATGGTGGTCTGGCAAGTGAACACGCCAGTCTGGCATAGCCACCGCTTCCATTCGCTTGCGAATTTCACCTTGGGGACTGATGGTTCGTCGATACTGATAGCGACCAAAAACGTACACTCCGGCATAGGAGGGATTTTTCAGAAGGCTCAGCACACGACCATGCGTAAGCTGCCCCCATATGATTTTGCCATCCCAGACTCCACCGTAAGCTCGTTTGGGAAAACGCAAGCCGCGCTTGGCAAACTCTTGTACCACCGCATACGCGCTGCCGCTTTCGCGAAATAGACGGAAGACCAGGCCCACGGCACCGCGAACTTCTTGGTCGGCATCGGGAATAATCCGACCCTCCTCGTCGTAGCCAAACCCGGACGGGAAGAGGAAAACGCAATTCACCTTTTTTCGCTTTGTTGATCTTACCGCCCAGGAGGCGCACGCGGAGAAAGTGGAGTTCCGCTTGCGCCATCGTCCCTTTCAATCCCAACAAGAGCCCATCGTTGAAATCGGCTGGATCGTAACAGCCATCTTCGTCGATGACCAACGTCTGCGTCAGCGCGCATAGCTCCAACAGCCGATGCCAGTCCAGATTCGAGCGTGCCAATCGCGAAACTTCCAGGGCAAATACAGCTCCTACCTGTCTCATGGAAACATCGGCTACCAGGGTCTTGAAGTCCTCCCGTCCCGCCATCTGGGTGCCCGATACTCCCAGATCCCGATCTAGAATCCGAATGGTCGTTTCGTTCCAGCCCAGTTCGAGTGCTTTCTGGCGCAGGGCGTACTGGCGCTCGGTGCTCTCCTGATGATGCCGTACCTGCGCCATGGTCGATTGGCGAATGTAAATGTACGCCGGTTTGCTGCGGTGATTCTCTGAGATCTTGAGATTCATCTCCTACCTCCGTGGGAGCCAAGAAGTTCGGTTGAGCGTCGAGCCACGCCTCCAGCATGTTGGCCAGCAGGACACTTCCCGATTTCATATCGAGGGTGGCGATGAGCCCGCAGCCAGCCTCGCTCATCCTGTCTCCTCAGAGCGCCTTGCGGCGCAGCAGTTCGCGATTGATCTTGCAGATCTCTTCCAAGATCTCGCGAACTCGCTGGTAATTGTGGAGGAACTTCTTGGCTTGTGCGTGATACTCCTGCGGCACGTAGTCCATCTGGGGACGCATACCTGGATAACTTATCGACAGGTAGTATTTGGGGCCGTGCCCACGGCTTTGAGCGCACTTGCAACCGGGCTTGCCACACCGTTTGTAGCGCTCGATCAGGGAGCCGCGGAGGATGGTGGCCAAGGGCGGCAATTGGCGCAGGAGCGCTTGGCGGCGTTGGCGCAACACGGAAGGGGGTTTTATGGTCATCTTTATCAGACCATGTAAACAACTGGTCAGAAAATACTCTATAGAAACTCATTGATCAATCTCTTTTTGCGATGGATGAACAAGACGTTCCAACAAAGTAACTAGCTCGAAAACCAAGCTAGCCTCTAGGCGCTGGGGTGGTACCGCTAACTCGTCCCAGGGAGATGGATCGGCTCGGTCAGTCCATTCCCGAGCAACACTGAAAGTGCCTGCTCCCGATCCCCGCAGAATAAGAGTGTCCACGCCACCGGTACGTTTCGTCTTAAGTACCGGAAAGTGTTGACCTCGAAGCGGATGGAAAGGATGGCGAATCTCAGCCCATCCTAAAGGCTT
>DATDGH010001077.1:0-2080 GCA_036522215.1 Candidatus Angelobacter sp.
AGTTGAAAACAGCGAAAATAAGCTCGCTCTGTCATTCTGAGGCGAAGCCGAAGATTTCTGAGTAGCGCTGTCAAGAAAAAATCGATTGGTTTTTGACAGTCCACCCCAGGAAATTCATGGCTCCTCCACAGGGTTCGCACAACTTTCTCACAACAGGACCGTCGCTACTTTCGTGGCCGCCACCAGCGGTGAGTTGTGTTTCGCCAAAGCAGCTAAGTAGATGCTCTCGTCGTAGGCCACCCGCTCCTTCCAGCAGCGATAAAGGATGCGAATCCATTTGAAGGCTAAGGCCCGCACTGCAGCATGGTGCTTCTTGCCCCGGCGACACTGCTCCTCATAGTAGGCCCGCGCCCATTTCGACCGGCGCAGAGAATACAGAGCAAACTCGTGAAAGCTCTGCCGGAGGAACTTGGGACAGGCAAAGCGAAAATGCACCCAGCTGCTTTTCCCGCTACTGGACTTCACAGGCGCGATCCCCGACCAGGTTTGCACCTCCGACGCGTTTTCATAGCGTTCGCGTTGCGAACCGAAGGCAGCCAGCAGCCGGGGCGCCAGCGCCGCGCCCGCTCCCGGCAGAGAATCAAAAATGAAAAAATCGGGATGCGCTTCCGCCGCCTCCTGGATCTACCGATTAAACTCTTCAATCCCTGCATTCAGAACCTGAAGCAAGGCCACCAGCAACTTCACCACCGTCACCTTGGTCTCCACCACGGCACGATCCTTCAGCGCCGGCATCGCCTCCCGGATGGCTTTCACTCGGCTCTCGATCCACTCCTCCGACCGACAATGGTGTTTATGAAAGAAGCTCCGCAACACACCGCCGCACGTTCCTTTTGCAGTGCTTCCAGCCTCGGCCAGCGCTCCAGCAAAGCGCACACCACAGGACTATCTACATCTTGAAACCAGCGTGGTATCTGCGGAAAATAGATTTTCAAGTGGGCCACCAGGCTATTACTCAACCCTGTCCTCTGATCCACCAGCTTCCTCTCCTCCACCAAGTTCTGAATGCGGCGCGTAGCCTCCGTATCCGGCGACAGACGGCGCAGCTTCTCCCGATGCTTCTGTACAATGTCCTGCAGCAGATCGGCATCCTTGGGATCATCCTTGGCCCCCGACGCATAAAATGCTTTGCGCATATTGGCCGTCATGGCTGGTGGGACGGGAAAGATGTGCAACTGTTCGTACTTACTCAGCAGGAACACCAGCGCACCACGGCTCTGCTCTACGGCTACCGCAATAGCGCGACCGCTAAAGCGCTGACTCATCTCTGCCACCCAGGCCTCGATCGCCTCCGGCGTATGCTCCACTTCTCCGCGCTCCCGCTTCTCCGCGTTGGCCTCCTGCAAATTCCAGGCATGTTTCTCATCGGCCCAAATCGATGGCCAGAAAAGCGGCGTAGGGAGGTTCCGGGGGGCGATGGGTTTTTGGGGGTTCCCTTGATTTGCTGTTGACATTGCGAATCTATTGGCTCCTTCGTCGAGTTCCCTTTCCGGTCTGGCGTAAAGCTTCACCGCAGGCTGACTTTGTTATTCGAAATCCTTATAGCAGAGTCATGGCACCGAGCCCGACAATATCTGAGTATTCGTTGCAACAAAGTGCATCCCGCGGCGGAAAATCTTCGGCTAAACATCGAATGTTGGAATCCCAGATTCCTGACCGCGGGACGCCTGCTGTGGCCAGTGTAGCCGCACAGCCAACCTAAGTTTTCCAGATTTCCACAGGCCCGGCGGCGGCGCCTGCTGTGGATATTCTCTCTTTACTAACTTTCTCCTTCGGCCTAACTATAAGAATCCCGACGGTGCCAGCAGTCACAACGGCGCTTCAGGGTGCTTCTCTACCATGTTCATGGGGAAACGAAGCCAAAGCACCTATGCAGTCTACCGATGTCATGCCATAGTCCATGACCTTGCCAACGCCCCGAGTCCTGTGATCCTGAGCGCAGCGCCTCAAGATAATTGTTGTCCTTGAATGCTCTTGAGCCCAGAGCGAAGGATCCCGACGCTGTCTATGCAAAATCTTAAAGGACCAGCGAGCATCGCGGGATTCCCTGGTACTTGAACATTTGTTTGACGACTGTTAT
>DATDGH010001078.1:0-6224 GCA_036522215.1 Candidatus Angelobacter sp.
CCGTTAGAGCCATTAATGCCACTGATAGCTCCGCCCGGCGCACTGTCGCCGGTGACCTGGAGGGTGTAGGGGAGGCCATTCTGTATCTGATAAACGGGCGACCACTCCCACCCGTTGGTGAACCATCCTGCCCAACCCGTCTTCTTCCACGGTGAGGTCATTACGGCGTTGAGCACGAAGCGGTTCGGCACATCGTACTGCGAGTTGCCCTTCTCCGGCCCTATGCTGTTGGGAAACAGGAGGGAGTTAGCGGATGTAAAGGTTGTCTGATTCTGGCCAAAGTCAATGGCATGGGACCATGTGTAACTCGCCCCGAATTGGATGTTGTGGCTCATGCGGTGATTCACCTGCACCACCAGCGCGTTATAGCTGCTATTGACGCCGCTGAAGATGTCGGTCATCGATCCAAATTTGCCGTTGGGGCGGGCCTGGAACGGCGCGGTATTGGCCGGCTTGAACAGCGTGGTCGTGTAAGTGCTGCTGTTGATTGGACCGCCATTTACCACTTGGTAGGTAACTGTTCCAGGAGCAGGGCAGTTTGGCGCTGCTGCACCGGTGGAGGTGATGGTTGCCTGGCTCGAAGAGGTGCAGATGTTTGTATCAACAAAACTGGGCAGTTCCCGTCCCAGGCTGCCTAAATAACTGACCGAGAACACCGTACCCCATCCAACCTCGCGTTCCAAGGTCAGGTCCATCTGATGAATCTGGGGATTTTGGAAATGAGAATCGAAGAAAACAATGTTGCTTCCCGCCCCGTTGAGGCTGGTCAAGATTTGCGGGAACACCGGTGCTCCAGCGCTCGATGGAGTGAAGAAGAGCGACACTTGGCTTCCCGGCATGCCGGTGTTGAGTAGCGCGTTGAAGATGGTGGAGTTGATGACTCGACCGTAGTAGATGCCGTAGCCGCCGCGCAGCACGGTCTTTCCACTCCCCGTAACGTCCCAGGCAAAGCCAACGCGTGGACCAAAGTTGTTCTGGTCTCGCGGCAAATGGCCGGTCTGCGGAACTAAGGGATTGATCAAGTTGGCAAATGGCTTGGGCATCATCTGGTACTCGTAACGCAAGCCGAACGATAGACTCAAGCGGGGCAGGATCTTCCAATCATCCTGCGCGAACAAAGCATAGTCGTTGGTAGTGAACTCCAGTCCCGGAGTGCCAATTCCCTGGGTAAAGTTCGAGTAGCAGGGTTTTCCCGAACACGTATTGGGTTTGTTGAGGTCAGAGAAGTAGGCCAACAAGCTGGAGTAGCTATAGCTTCCGAAGCCATTGAAAAGGTTCTGCGAATTGTCATTCACGTGGCTCATATCCACGCCGTATTTCAAGGTGTGTTTGCCATGCGTCCAAGTCATGGTGTCAGCGATCTGCATGCGGCTCTCATCAGGAAAGGATGATCGCTGAAGGAAATTGGGAACCCCGAAGGTAAAGCCGTTGGTGATGGAGACTGTCGGCGGCAACCCTTTTGGATTCGTGAATGTGGGCGTATTCACCAGGTTTGCCAGTTCGTAGGGCGTTGGCGGCTGCGAGAATTCGAATTCAAAGTCGCGGCCATATTGAAAGCGGATCTCATTGGCAAAGTTGGTGGTAATCATCGTGTCCAGCTTGGCTACCCCCCAGGTGTCCTTGACAAAGTCGTTGCCAAAGCTGGCAATCCCACGCGTGACCGTGGGCGCTGTCTGAATGCCAGCGGGAGAGTCCCAGCGCATGCGGTTAAACGAGAACGATGCGTGGTTCCTGGAGTTAATCACCCAGTCGACCTTAGGGAAGAGAATGTTCTGGTTGCCTGCTCGCGGCACCGATCCAAGCATGGTGGTCAATGCGTTGAGATCATTGTTGTAAATGGTCTGCCCCTGCGCCGGGGTAACCCCCAGCCGCGTGGCTAGCGTGCTGATCGTGGCGGCACTTGGAGGATCAAAGAAGCCCGAGTTGGTAGCGGTGTGCGGATTTTGGACAACGGCTACACCTGGGAAGTTCTGGCGATACCAATCGTAGGCCACGAATAGGAAGAGCCTGTCTTTAATCAGCGGGCCGCCAACACCAAAGCCGGCCATCTTGCGCCAATTCGTCGGTTTGAAGTTAGTGGGAGTAAAAACACCCGGAGCCGTCTGCACCGCTATTTGCGTGAAAGGGTTGGCCGCACCCCACACGTTGTCGCGATCATGAAAGTAGGCTGTTCCATGGATGTCATTCGTTCCGCTCTTGGTAACGGTGTTGACTACACCACCGGCGGAGCGCCCGTATTCTGCGGAGTAGTTTGAAGTGTTGACCTGAAATTCTTCGACCGCTACCTTGGGCGTGGAATATCCTGCACGAGTGCGGCCCCGTTCCTCTGAGAAGAACGCCTGATTATTGTCGGCGCCGTCCACGGTGTTGTTGTTCAGCAGAGTGCTGATGCCGCGAAAACTCAGAAGGCCAAAAGCATTGGAATCACTGACTACACCTGGCGTCAGCAGGGAAAAGTTTGACCAGCGCCCGCCGTTGATGGGGAGGTTGGCAATGGCAGTCTGATCCAGAACCGGCGCGAATTCAGGCGAGGTGTAGTTGATTTGCGGCGCTGCCGCCGTTACCTCAACCGTCTCTTCTGATCCTCCGACCAGCAGGTGTGGGGAAACTTCCGTCAGCGTTCCCACCTCCACAATCACCTTCTCCGCTTTGTAGGTAGCCAGACCTCCTCCGCTGATGGTGACTGTATAGCTGCCGGGTTGCAAACCGGAAACGCGATAGTAGCCTGAGGCATCAGCGTCTACCGTCTGCTCGCGGTTGGTGCCGTTGTTGTGGACAACAATTTTTGCGTTGCCGACTACGGCGCCGCTCTTATCATATACGGTACCGCCGATGGCGCCGTCGGTTGTGGATTGCGCAAAACACAGCGCGCTGGCAACGAAACAAACAATACAAAATTCAAGAAGTCTTCGCATGTATCCCCCAAACAAATGGACAATGCTAATCGCCCAAATGTCTTCGTGACGTGAAATTCTGATTAAAAGAAGTGCGGGAAAACCGGGAATTTACTAGCGGAGCATACTCGAGCAAGAGTTCCAGTTCAAGGGCTTAAGACCCTTTTTTGCTGTGGAAAACGAGGTGAGAATTTTATACAAAATTCGGGATAGTTGAGCCCCTTCCCAGACGCTTTCATCTTTCTCATAGAGAGGCGATGTTATTGAAAAGACGGCAATAAGTCCGCGGTTGGTAGTGAAGACGTGATTGCGGAATGGTTCGCGTTTGGTAGAGCTTTTCGCCTAGCCAAATAGTATTAAGAAACAATCAACTTAAGGTAAATCACTATCCCGGAGATAGACCACCTGGGCAATCATTCAAATGCATTCTTCTTCAGAACGACTTCTGATATTTCGCGTCCACACCTAAACCGCCGTTCTGGTCGCGCACGCCGCTGAGTGACCATCGCGGATTCAGCTTGTATTCAATCTTGATTTGCTGGCGCTGGGTGGAAGTTACGTCGGTGGCGAAGGTCACAAACAGATTGCCGGTCACGCGCTGTTGGATGGCGATCCTTGCGCCCGGATTGCTTTGATCTCCGCCGAGAGTGGGATCGATAGACAATTGCGATATGCCGGCGAATTTTTCCAGGCGGCTGCTTACCTGGCTGCTGATTCCCTGGGCCAACAAGCTTTTTGCGCCGGCTGTGCCGCTGGGGCTGGGATTGGCCGCAGATGCTTCGGTTGTCTTGCCAAACGCCAGCAAGTTGATGATGTCTACCGGCGGCAACGGCGGATCAGAAGAATAGCTGGTCTGCAAACGCGCAATTGGCCCTTCAAAGTGCAAACCGATATTGTATTGGTCCACCAGTGTTGTCACGTGCAGATTGACCACCGGTTGCGTCTCTACGGGGTTGAGGAAATCCACCGTCCCGCTTTGGATGACATACCGGTTGCTTGCGACAAACAGCTCACCACCACTCACATTGGCACGACCCAGAATTACCGGGTCCGCGGCGGTGCCTACGATGCGTAAATTGGCGAAGCCCTGGAGGCTCACTTTGCTGCTCACCAGGTTCATCTGTGAAGTGGACTGGAGGGCGACATTCATTTTGATGTTCGCGGCAAATCCCTGTGACGGGGGTGGAGACGACTCTCCACTGAACTGCCCTATGAAGGTAGCCAGATCGAAATCCGGAGTGAACGAAACATGTTCGATCCGGACTTGCCCGCTCAAAAAGGCTGCCTGCGTGCTGCCGGTCAGCGAGAGATTGGATCCCAGCATGGCTCGCACGCCGTCGGGATAACGCAGCCTGACATTGTTGGCCTTGAGCGCAAGATCGAATTGAACGGAGGGATGGTAGGCAACCCCGCCGGTGGCTGTGACTGTGCCACCACCAACCTGTCCCTGGAAGCTGCTGATTTGCAGCCGTTCCCGAGTCACGGTGATCACGCCGTTCGCCTCTGACAGGCCCAGCGGCGCGCCGATCATCTGAATATTTCCATTCACCAGTCGAATCTCACCCTGCAGGTTGGAGCCGGCATATTTCTGCGAATTGATGTCGAACTTGATTTGTCCGGAACTCTGAATGTCCGGCTGTATCATCTGGGCGAGGCGCAAGTCGATTGTACCCTGGGCCAGGAACGACGCCGCCTTGAGATTTGAAACCGGTACCTTGCCCTGCAGTTGAATGTCTGTGCCGGTTCCCTGAATCGACGCTGGTTGCAGAGTCGCGATGTTATTCTGGTAATCCAAATGAATCGGTTTTGTGGCAGATAACTGGAGATCCTTATAGTTCACTGCCAGCACAGGCACCTCGACGTGTGCCTCCAGTCTGGATATTTCCTGCAAGGGACCGCGCAGCGTCACGTGCAATTCCGTCTGTCCACCCATGTTGGCCGCCTGTGCAGGCAGATAGACAGCGAGCAAGGGCTGAAAAGGAATGCGCCCAGTATCCAGGCGCAGGTTGGTCTGGTAGGGAGCATCTATGCCCAGAGTGCCGTTAGCTTTTACATAGGTCTCTGCCACTTCAGAGTTCAAAGCAATCTCAGCCACATGATTGCGAAGCGTGGTATCGAAAGTGAATCCGCGTATGGTCTGTCCCTGAACTTGCAGTGTGGGAATTTTCAGGCTGGCGGTTAGCTCGGGGGAGCTGAGCGTCCCTTGTCCGCTGGCGTTAACATTCATGCCGCCGTTCAAGTGGTAGGTTTGGATGGTCTGAACTTTTTCTAATCTTAGATTGGACGCTTGCAATTGCGCCTTGTAAGCCTGGGTATTGGGATAGTAAGTAAGATTGCCGTGCGTGGTTCCGGCAGGCATCTGGATGGTGAGGTTTGCATCCACGGTGTCGCCAGTTCCCTGAAAGCGCAGGCTCAGTGACTGAATGGCCTCCTGTGCCACCTTGGCATTGGCCAATGTGATATTGCCGTTGCCCACGGGATTGAGCTGTGACCCATGCAGGGAGACATCGACAGAAAGCGTACCTGAAACGGGATAGGTTTTGCCGGCAAGCCGTTCCAGATCTGCGATTGAAAGCTGCGAAGCTGAAACCCTCACCACGATAGGATTCGAAGGCTGATAAGCCCAGTGGTTGAGCCTGGCCTGGGCATCGAAGTTGATCCGGCCCCGCGTCGCTGATTCCAGATCGCCGTTGGCCAAACTAACCATTGACGGACTGGCGTTGATGCTGGTCCGCAACACCCGCCACGAACTTCCCTTAACCCGCAGATTGTTGGCTGCGAATTGTCCGGTGAGCTGAGGATTGACGGTTGAGCCGCGCACTGTGCCGTTGAATACCGCCGTTCCATACAGCCCTAACTGCTGCGGCGGCTGACCGGGAGTTGGTTTGCTGAAGTTGGCCGCCAGCAGCTCAAGCTCGTGCAGATCGTTGGACTGCATGCGAATTTGTAGTTGCGACCGATCGCTGATCCTTCCATTCAGGGTCAGCAACGTTTGCGGAGTCTTGATGTAGCTTTCATTAAAAGCAACCTGCTTGGTGGCGTTAGCGTAATCGGCGTGAATTGCGCCGTTGAGTGGAACCGACGATGCGTTTTTGCCCAGGACTCCTTGGATGGTTGCATCAGAGTGAGCAATCAGCTTATCCAGCGTTTTTGCCCAACTGGCGTCGGCTGTGGCACTGATCTTTCCGCCGAGGCCGGCCTGCTCCAGCGACGCCTGATTTCCCGATGCCGCTGCGATGTCTTTCAGGGAGAGATTTTTCAATGAAGCTTGCAGCTTGCCGCGCGACGCGCCTGCGAGATCGCGAATCACCAGCTTGCCATCGAGCCTCC
>DATDGH010001079.1:0-3946 GCA_036522215.1 Candidatus Angelobacter sp.
GGGGTTGGTTTTCAATTACCCAATTACCAACCTACCAACTTACCAAATTTCCGACAAAGCCATGCTCCTTTTGTCACGAGCCAAAAGTATTCTCGTAACTTCCGGCATGGTCTAGTAGGGGATCATCCTGGCCACCTTGGCGTAATCGGCATCACTCACCAATGTGTCTTGATCCAGGTGGCGCTTCCGTTTCGTGCCCTTGGAGGTAAGAATGTGGCGCTTAAAGGCTTTGCTGCGCTTGATCTTGCCTGTGGCAGTCTTCTTGAAACGCTTGGCTGCGCCTTTGTGAGTTTTTAGTTTAGGCATAAATTTCCTTGGCAGGCGATAAAGCCTGCTCCAACCTTGTGCCAGAACAACCATCTCCAGCGCACATGGTCTTAAAGTCTGGAGGATTATGTTCCGGTTTGCTTGCCAGCCGCGGACTGTACTGTCTGCGGCTGTTGTGGCTGTGGCGGCTTGTCCGGTTTACCGCCACCCGGCTGCTGCAGTTGCGATGGCTTTTCCGGTTTCTTCCCGCCGGGTACATGCTTGGGCGGGGCCATGATCACATGCATGGTATTGCCTTCCATCCGTGGCCGAAACTCCACGATCCCCTTATCGCCAACATCGTTCACCAGGCGTTCCAGCACGTTCCGCCCCAGGTTCTGGTGGGCCATTTCGCGTCCGCGGAAGCGCAGACTGGCCTTGACCTTGTCCCCTTCTGCCAGAAAACGGATCACGTGGTTCCTCTTGGTAAAGTAATCGTGTTCGTCCACGTTGACGCTGAATTTAACTTCTTTCAGGACGATCTGCTTCTGGTTTTTCTTGGCCGCCCGTTCCTTCTTTTCCTGCTCGTAAAGGAATTTGCCGTAATCCATGATCCGGCAGACTGGAGGAACGGCGTTAGGGGATATTTCTACCAGGTCCAGGTTGACTTCGCGGGCCTTCCGCAGCGCGTCATACGGCGCCAGGATTCCAAGCTGATTACCATCCGCGTCAATCACGCGTATCTCTCGCGCGCGGATGCGCTCATTCATGCGAACAAAACGTTTATCTATGCGATCCTCCTGGAAATGCCGCTGAACGCGGTAAAGACTTGGAAATTATAACACGGGGAACCCCGGTGAATGTGTGTCCCGGAATGGCAGAACTGCATCTCGACTGCAGCCACTCACACGATTAAACAGCATCAGGAACAGCAACCAGATTGTCCACGCCAACCTCAACGATTCCGGCCTTGATCCACACATTTGCAGGATGTTGACCGGCAAGCCGGACCTTCAAGTAGTTGTCGCTCAGGGCGTCCGTAAAGTGATCATTGCCTGCCTGCAGGGTGATCACGTTGAGGTTTCGGCCGCAAAAACTGCGGCGAAATTCCAGGTTTTTGCGGTTCCCAAGTTCCCGCAGCACACGATTGCGTTTCCGGGCCTCGGCCACAGGAACCTGGTCCGGCATGGCGGACGACGGCGTACCCGGCCGGGAAGAGTAGGTGAAGACGTGCAGATACGTAAACGGCAGATGCTCGATGAAGCTGCGACTTTCTTCAAAGAGATCGTCAGTTTCACCTGGAAATCCAACCATCACATCCGCGCCGATGGCGGCTTCCGGCATAGCTTCGCGAATCTTCCGGATTTTTTCTGCATAGTGCCAGGGCCGGTATCTGCGATGCATTAGGCGCAGGATCCGGTCGTTTCCTGACTGCAACGGTACATGCGCGTGTTTTGCGATCCGCCCGGAGCCGGCTACCAGTTCAATCAGCTCATCGCTCCAATCCATGGGCTCCACCGAGCTGATGCGGATCTTTTCTATCTCCGTGTGCTCGAGCAGAGCTCGGAGCAACTGTTCGAAGCGCTGTTGTGGAAGAAAATCCCTTCCCCAACGGCCCAGATTGATGCCACTAAGAACAATTTCCCGATAGCCGTTATTGACTAGGGCCTGGGCTTCCAGCAGCACGCGTTCCAGGGGCAGAGAACGGCTGCGCCCGCGAACGCTGGGAATGATGCAGAAGGAACAGCGGTTATTGCAGCCATCCTGCACCTTCAGGTTCGGCCGCGTGCGGGAAGATGGATCATCTGCGGCGAAAACCGGGGCAGCAACCAATTCGGTGTGAGCAAAAATGTCCCCGACCATCGTGAAGGCAGGCGCTGAGAGGGCCACGCTCTCCAGGGAGACAAAGTCCCCGGGAACGCCAGAAGCAATTTCTGCCACTTGATGCTTGTGAGAGTTGCCTACCACCCAGCTAACGCCCGGCAAAGACGCAATCTCCTGCGGCGCCCGTTGCGCATAGCAACCGGTCACCAGGATTTTTGCTTCGGGATTTTCGCCATGGACGCGGCGAATGGCAGCGCGAGCGTCCTGGTCTGCGGCAGCAGTTACCGTGCAGGTGTTCAGCACCACTACATCGGCTTGAACAGAGGAGTTCGCGCGCGTCAGCCCTTTCTGTGCGAGCTGCCGTTCGATTGCCGCCCCATCCGCCTGTGTGGCGCGGCAGCCAAAGTTCTGCACAAAAAACGCGGACACAGGAGTATTATAACAATCAGTCACCCAGCCACTGGATGAACCATCCGGGCAGCCAACTGGGGCGGGGAATTGCACCAGCTACTCGCAACCCGAAACTGGCTGCTCGCATCAGATTAACCCTGAACGGGTCAGTTCCTGGAGTCCTCATGAAACGTCGCATACTTCTTGTTGATGACGAACTAGCCATTCTTCTTACTCTGAAGACCATTCTTGAAATACATGGCTTCGATGTGGAAACCGCAGCCTCAGCCAAAGAAGCAGTGTCCAAGCTCAAGGCCAATAGTTATCACATGGTCATCACCGACATGAAAATGGAGCACGACAAGGCGGGGTATGAGGTGATTCGCTCAGCCAAGAAGACTGATTACGACCCGGCCGTGGCCATTTTGACCGCATACCCGCTTCTCGGCGGCGACTGGAAGTCTGAGGGCGTTCAATCCATGCTGGTAAAGCCCATGAATACAGACGACCTGTTGCGGCAGATTGAAGTATTGTTGATCCAGCACGAGGACCTGAAACAACAGCAGGCGCGTCGAGCCGCCAACCGGCCTGCCAATGGCAAGAACGGAAAGTCCCAGGCCGCCAGAAGGCCTGCCTAAAACTCATTACCCTGGCGTGAAAGATTCAATTAAGAAGATAATCTTCGAACCTCGTCCTGAAAGCACACCTTCGCCTCTATGGGCCTGTTTGAGGTCCAAACTCCAAAAAAATTTCAATTATGCAGAAGCAGCCGCAGACTTCCGAGACTGGAAGCATTCACGACAGTACACGGGTCGCCCCTGTGTAGGTTTGAAAGGAACTGTCGTCTCGCGCTGGCAAGCTGAACACACAGCCTTGGTCTCGATCCGCTGGTAATTGCCTCCGCCCTGCGGCAAACCAAGCGCATGTGCCCGCTTTGACTTGCAGTTTTTGCAACGCTTGGGTTCATTCTTGAACTGCTTATCGTGGAAGAAGAGTTGTTCTCCTGCGGTAAAAACGAAATCGGCCCCGCAATCGACGCATTTCAAAATCTTGTCCTGGAACTCCATTGAGATGCCCCCTTTCCTGCTCACTCTGAAATCACGATCCCAGGATCGTCCTCCCGTTAAACTCGATTTCAGAGTGCGTTCCCAACTACGGGTTCGGCCCGCCGCGGAATGTTTTCGCGGTTACTTCCAGAATTCCCGATAACCAGTGTTAGACAGCTCTTATGAGTTCCGAATACCTGACTACTAACTAGTTAGCTAAGGGCTTTGCCCTTGATATCCCTATCCATTGTGAGATTTGGTTTGGGTTTTGATTTTCAATTACCAACTTACCCAATTACCAAATCCGCAGCGAGAACGGGACTGTTTGCATCAACAACGAGTACAAAAATTCTCGTTATCGCGTGCATAACCTTGATATCCCTATCCATTGTGAGATTTGGTTTGGGTTTTGATTTTCAATTACCAAATTACCAACTTAC
>DATDGH010001080.1:0-2930 GCA_036522215.1 Candidatus Angelobacter sp.
TTTACCCTTGACGCGCTGAAAATTTTCGTTTGCATGGTCTTGACAGTTATGCATGCGAAAAATTATGCTTTCCGAGCGCAAGGCCAGTCGGGAATCTGACCTCCGTATTTGGCAGGATTAGGGGCACGACCAAAGAGAAGAAGTCGTGGTTAATGCTGGACACTCCAAGCCAGCGATTTTGAAACTCTTGAACAGCCCTGACCGTTGACCTCAGGAGCACGGCGTGCTTGGTGGAAGGCACCCATGTTACTGCGGACAGCAGCAGGCGTCTGAATAACGATTGCAAGTACCCTCAAGTTGTTCTCAGAGTCCTCAATGAGCATTGTTTCTCCGCCGAAGCTTCCGTCGGAACGCAGCTTCGGGCTTATGCTTACGGCCGTTTTCGCCATTCTGGGGATTCGCGGAATCATTGGCCATTGGAACTGGATCACTTATGGCGCCTGCCTCCTGGCCAGTGGCGCTTGTGGCCTACTCTCATTTACAAATCCTCAACTTCTTGCACCCCTAAATAAGGCTTGGTTCTATTTAGGCAGGTCGCTCGGAAAGATCGTTAGCCCAATTGTTCTGGGCATTATCTTCCTGGGCATTTTGACTCCAGTTTCCGTATTGACCCGGCTATTCGGCCGTGACGAACTTCGATTAAAGCGTCGTGCGATCAATTCTTATTGGATTGACCGTACCTCACCCATTGCAGCAGCTCAGTCCTTCAAAAATCAGTTTTGAGTGATTGGATTGGGGGCAGAGGCATAACTCCAAACGTCTTCACCAGGAAACAATGGAGGTTACGAAGCATTATGGGTATGTTCATCAAAGAACTCTGGGCCTTCCTGCGGATTCGCAAAAAAATGTGGATCACTCCCATCATCGGTATCATGATTGTCATTGTCACATTGTTGATCGTGGCGGAGGCCTCTGTCATTGCGCCGTTCATCTACTCTCTTTTTTGAGCGATGAATATCCTCGGCCTGTCGGCTTTCTATCACGACTCTGCGGCCTGCTTAGTCACAGACGGTGATATTGTCGCCGCTGCCCAGGAGGAACGATTCACACGTAAGAAACATGACTCCGGTTTTCCCACCAAAGCCGCAGAGTACTGTGTAGCCTCAGCCGGTCTGCAGCCAGCGGACATTGACGACGTCATCTTCTACGACAAACCATTTCTAAAGTTTGAACGCCTGTTTGAGACTTATCTCGCTTTTTCCCCGAGAGGATTTAAAAGCTTTTCAAGATCGCTTCCGGCTTGGCTGAAAGACAAACTCTTCCAGAAGGTGGCGATCATTGATGGTCTGAAAAAGTGTTTTGGCGAAGAGGTCGACTGGCAGAAACGCCTGCGCTTTTCCGAACATCATCTGAGTCACGCTGCATCTGCATTCTTTCCCTCGCCCTTCAAGGAAGCTGCCATACTTACCATGGACGGGGTTGGCGAGTGGACGACAACTTCAGTGTTTACCGGTAGCGACAACCAATTGTCCGTTCAGAAAGAGATTCACTTTCCCCACTCCCTTGGTCTGCTGTACTCGGCCTTTACTTACTACACTGGCTTCAAAGTCAACTCCGCTGAGTACAAAGTCATGGGCCTGGCGCCTTACGGGGAACCGCGCTACGTCAATCTCATCAAGAAGCACCTCATTGATATCAAAGAAGACGGGTCCTTCCATCTCGACATGAGGTACTTTAACTACTGTACCGGCTTGACCATGACGAACCGACGGTTCCATACGCTCTTCGCTGGGCCGCCGAGGCATCCAGAAAGTGAACTTACACAGCGGGAGATGGATCTTGCGGCTTCGATTCAGGCCGTTACCGAGGACATTGTTATCAGGCTGGTCAAGGATATCCAACGGTCGACGCGGCAGAAGAACCTATGCCTTGCCGGCGGCGTGGCGCTCAACTGCGTTGCCAACGGGAAGCTCTTGCGCGAGGGAATCTTCGATGACATCTGGATTCAACCTGCAGCTGGCGACGCGGGTGGTGCGTTAGGCGCAGCTCTCGCTGCTTACCATCTCATGCTCAATTGTCCAAGGGATATTAAGCCAACCGACGGTATGAAGGGCGCGTTTCTTGGACCCGAATTCTGTCAATGCGAAATCGAACAACGGCTGACGAAGCTGGATGCCGTTTTCAGGACGGTATCGGACGAGGAGCTGATTTGCGCTGTTGCCTGCGCGCTGGCAGAAGGAAAGGCGGTCGGGTGGCATCAAGGACGGATGGAATTCGGTCCGCGAGCTCTTGGCGCACGCTCCATCATCGCAGACCCGCGCTCGCCAACCATGCAGAAGCAACTGAATCTGAAAGTGAAATACAGGGAATCATTTCGGCCCTTTGCGCCGAGCGTATTGCGGAAGGACCTATCCGATTGGTTTCAGCTAGACGTCGACAGCCCATACATGCTTTTGGTCGCCGATGTCGCCCCAGCGAAACAGTTAGCCATGTCAGAAGAACAAAAGAAGCTATTCGGCATCGACAAGCTGAACGTCTTGCGGTCTGAGATCCCTGCGGTCACACACCTGGACTACTCCGCCCGGATTCAAACTGTGCATGAGGGAACCAATCCAAGGTACTACCGCTTAATTTCCAAATTCAAGCAATTAACCGGTTGCCCGGTCCTGGTCAACACTTCATTCAATGTACGCGGGGAACCGATCGTCTGCACTCCCGAGGATGCCTTTCGCTGCTTTATGGGCACGGAACTCGATCTATTAGCGATCGGGAACACCATTTTGCAAAAAGCCGACCAGAACAAGTCTCAGGCGAGAAAGGATTACAAAGATGCCTATGAATTGGACTAAAGTCAAGGAGTTCTATGGTTTGAAGAGCCCCTTTAACTTCAACGTGGCAATCCCATTCCTATTAAATATATTTACGCTCATCGTGATTTTCCTTGCATGCGCATTCTTGTTCTGGAGTGGCGAACTGAACATGGGAACAGC